>JBDTMO010000070.1:0-13204 GCA_039934235.1 bacterium
ATTTGGCTGGACGCCGGCGGAGTGCTCGGAACTCACGGTGGGACAGGTGTTGCTCTATCTGGAGTTGATCGCGCGCGAAGATCGGGCGGAGGCTGCGTCCTGATGCGCGCACCACTTGCAGCGTGGCGGAGGTTGTTCGCCGTTGGCGGAGCGCCGTCGGCGAGCCACGTGGCATTGTCGCGCACGCCGCCAGCGGATCGGCTGCTCGATCCGCTCACAGGTGCGCGCGTCGTTCACGCAGCCTCGCTCGATGCCCTGACCAGGTCGCTCGATGTGGACGATCTGTTCTCGCGTGTCACTGGCGCGGCTCGTGGCGAGGCGGATTCGTCGGCAGCGTCGGAGGCGAGCGACAGCGTGCGTCGCAAACGTGGCGGGCGACCGCCCGTGGCAGAAGGCAGTGAAGGAGGCAGCGCGCCCTCTCGCGATTCCATTCGCGATGAAGTGCGCGAAGCAGAGGGTACGCGAGCGCGGACGCGACGCGGTAATGGTGAGGCATCTCCGGCGGTTGCGCCGATGCGGCGCGCGGAACGAGCCGCAACCATTTTACGCGAGATGGAGCGCGCGCGTACCACGCCCTCATCCACGGGCGCGGAGACGAACCCACCGCGCGTAGGATCGCTGCCTGGCGCTGACGCAAAGCTGGCCGAGGCAATGCGGCGAGTCTCGAGCAACCAATCGGGAGAAACAGAGGCCAGGCGCCCGGCCGCACTATCGAGTGACGCGCAGGCGGGCGCGAACGCGCGCGTTGTCCTCGGCGCTCCGGTCTCCGGTATCGAGCGACTGTTGGCCGTCGAGGTGCCCAGCCGCGTGGCGACTGATGCGTCTCCTCGCGGTGCGAAGAGTGCGTCGATAGCCGATGATGAACGTCGTCAGGTCAAGGCGAAGACCAGCGGAGTGGAGCCCGACATCGCACGCTTGCTCGCCGGTGCGGTGAGTCGCGCGCAACGTGCCGCGCCCGACTCCCCAGCCGACCTCTCCAACGCTCGGCGCTCACTGCAGCTCGAGAACAATGCCCTCGCTCGCGACGCAGGCGCGTCTCGCGATGACGGACGACCCGTCGTCGATGCGCCGGCGTCGAGCGGCTTTCGCGGACTCGCACAGCGCACACTCACCCACGCCTCGACGCGCGCCCCAGTCAAGCGTCTCGAAGCCGAGAAGCGTGTCTCGGCCGACATCATGCACGACACCCTCGACTCGCGCGTTGCCGATAGCCTCGCCCGCGTGCTCGAGCGCGAAGCGCGTCGGCACGGCATCGACATCGACGAGGCACGCGCATGACACTCGTCCGGCCATCCGCTGTCGTCACCGTCGACGGAAAGCGTTTGACGTCCGCCGAGGGGGCGGTGATGCGTGTGCGTGTGCGTCTGGGGATGGGGCCGGCACATGACTCCGCGGAAGTCTTCTGCTGGCCGTCGTCGAAGCTGAAGGACGCCAAGATTGGCGCGACGACCACGATCGCGTTGGGCACGTCCGGGTCCGAAGCCGATGTGTGGACCGGTGAGATCACCGGCGTGCGTCTTACGCCGGACGGCGTCACGCTCGAGGGGCTCGCCAGCAGCATCGCCCTGTCGCGGACGTTTACGTCGCAGGCGTTCGTCAGCGTGTCCGTCGCCGACGTGGTGCAGCAGCTGGCATCGGCCGCAAGCGTCGACGTCGACAGCGCGACCGGCGACACCTCGCTCTCGTTTTACGCGGTGGATGATCGGCGGTCGGCATGGTCGCACATCAATGATCTTGCTCGGCTCATCGGTGCGGACATCACGGTCACGGAGGCGGGCAAGCTCAAGTTTGTTGCGCCGGCAGCGGCGGCCGGCGGCGGCATTGGAGCGAGCATCGCCGGCGCGACGGCCGGCGCACTCGCATCGATTTTAGGCGGCGGCGCGGCGGGATTGCGTTATGGCGCCAACGTGGTCGAGTGGCGGGCGACGTCGCGTGCGGAACCCGGGACGTCCGGCGTTGCCGCGTACGGTGCGGCCAGCGAATCGGGCAGCGAAAAGTGGCACTGGCTTCGTCACGATCTCACGGCGGCAGGCAAGGGGCCGGTGCAGTCGTCGGCCGCGATGCGCACGAAGGACGCTGCCACCGCGGCGGCCGACGCGCTCACGGCTCGGGCGAAACGCGCTACGCGTCGCACCACCGTATCCGTCGTGGGCGACGCGACGCTGCGGCCCGGGCAAACCACGCAGGTGTCTGGCATTCCCGGCGACGCGGGCGGCGACCTCCGCATCCTCGCCGTCGAGCACGTGCTCGATGCCGGCGAAGGACTGCTTACGCGTCTTACCGTGGAGCTGTCCACATGAGCACCGATCTCATGTCGACGCTGCGCGCCATCGTCCGCGACGAGATGTCTCGCGTGCGGCCGCCGGAACTCGGCGTCGTCACACAGACGCATGCGCGCGAAGACGATTCCAACGACGGCAACCACCAGGTGAGCCTTTCGCTCTGCGCTAGCGGCGTCGAGCTGCAACGGGTTCCGATTGCCGTGTCACGCGCTGGGTGGTCGGCGCTGCCGAATGAGGGCGACCTCCTCCTCGTGAACTTCGTGGGCGGCGACCTGAACGCGCCCGTCGTCGTGGGGTCGCTTTACTCGGATCAAGCGCACCCGCCGGTCGCCAAGGCGCACGAGATCGTGTACCTCGCGCCCGACGACGACGATTCGTCACTGCGGCGCATGCACTTCGAGCTCGCAAACGGCAACACGTTCACCATCAAGGACGAGACGCTCGAAGTCGTGATGGGCGGGACGACCGTCACGCTGAACAAGGACGGCGACATCGAGATCAAGGCGGCTGGCAATATCAGCTTCAGCGCCGATGGAGACTTTTCGCTCAAGGCGTCTGGCAGCGTCAGCATCGAAGCGCAGAGCGATCTCAAACTGAAAGGCACCAGCTCGGCAACACTCGAAGGGACGGCAACGACGACAGTGAAGGGTGGACAGATCTCGCTCGCTGGCGTCACGCAATTCAACCCCGCTTAAGAGACACGCCGATGCCAGGATCTCCAGTATCGATTGGCTGCTCGGTTCTCCTCTCACCAGGAATGGCGGGACCGCCAGACACAGGCGTCATCGCCGTCGTCTTGCAGGCTAACGCGATGGGCGGAGGACTCCCGCTCGCGACGGCGGGCTCTATCTGCCAAATGATCAACTCGGTGTCAGGCGCGCCCTATCCACTGCCGATTGGATCGGGCGGGTCGTCATCAGTTACCATCGCGGGGCAGCAGCTGATACGCATGGGCGACATGATTCCCTCCGGGCCCGGCATCCTCACGATACTCGGTCCGCCGGCAGCGGCGTTCGTGACCGATACGGGTGCGCCATGAGCCGCAAGACGCAATTGGAACTCGTCACGCCGCACATGGGGCGCGACCTGCGCCTCGATTACACGTTCGGCGGTGGCTTCTTCGAGGACGCCGACCTCGCGAGCGCAACGCGCGCAGGAGCGCCGGTGACGACGCGCGATCTCTCGGTCGCGGATGGCGTCGACGCGATTACGCAGGCAATCGCCAACCGCCTCAAGACCCGCAAGGGCGAGCTCGCGTCGCTCGGACATCCCGATTACGGGTCGCAACATCACTCACTCATCGGCGAGCCGAACGTCGAGCGCACGCGCGATCTCATCAAGCTCTATGTGCTGCAGGCACTGCGCCACGAACCGCGCATCGAGAAGGTGCTGAAGGCCGATGTCGCGGCTGAGCACGTGCCTCCGCGCGACTCGGTGCGGATTACGCTCTCGGTGCGCCTCATTCGCGAGCCCACGCCGCTCAACCTCGTCATCCCGTTCTCGCTGGAGACTTCGCTGTGACTTACGCGGCCGAACCCTACGCGCAGTTCGTCGACGACTTGCTCATGTCGCTTACGGGCGGCGTATCGCGCGCGCGCTTCACCTTCCTGCCCGAGTTCGCGCCGTATCTGCTCGCGCCGGAAGGTACGCTCGTGCCGAGCACGCTGACTGTCTTTGGGCTCGTGAACAGTACGTACAATCGCTTCGAGTCCGGTCGCGACTTCGTGCTCACGAGCGATTACGCCATCGAATGGCGTGCGCAACCGGACGGCACGCGCGCGGCAGACGCAACCTGGCCCGACGACGCGAGCACCTTCTTCGCGAACTACGATACCGTAGGAAATGTTGGCGCCGCGCCGCTGCTCAATGACCGGAACCCGGGCTCGGTCACTCGATTGCTTGCCGAGAGCTTCGCGCGCGAATTCGCGGTGCTGTCGCGCCAGCTCGAGTCGGTGTACAAGGCGGCGTTCATCTCCACGGCGGGCGGTCGGGATCTCGATCAGGTGGCGCAACTCGTCGGCGTGGAGCGACGCACGCGTTCATTCGCGACAGGGTCGGTGATCTTTGCGTCCAACTCGCCAGCGACTGGCGACATCGCGATCAACGCAGGCACGCGGCTCTCTACGTCGCAGGCGCCGCTCGAAATCTTCGAGACGAGCGAGGATCGCACGCTGCGTCGCGGCGATCTTACGGTCGACGCGCCCGTGCGCGCGATTGCCAGTGGACCAGAGGGCGTCGTTCCTGCTCGCGCCATTGCCGTGATCCATCGGCCCATCCTTGGTGTCGACTCGGTGTCGAACACGCAGGGCACCACGCTCGCGGGCGATGACGAGACGGACGAAGGATTGCGTGCGCGCGCGTCGCGTGCACTCGAAGGCGCCGGCCGCGCTACCCGCGGCGCGCTGTTGGCGGCGCTTGGCGAACTGCCGAACGTGAAGGAGAAGTTCGCTCGCATCGAGGAGGACCATCTCACTCGGCCCGGTGTCGTCATCGTGAACGTCGCGGCGCCAATGACGTCGGCCGAAGCGGCGCAGGCCGTGGTGTTGCTCGAGGAGACACGTCCTGCTGGCGTGCGGCTGCTACACAACATCGACGCACCGCCGTCGTTGGTCACGAGCATTCCGCCAAACCCGCGCGACGATCCGCTCGCTGCACCGCCACCGGAAACGGTCGTCGAAGGGCTGTACCAGTTGATGCGCGTGCGCGCCCTGATTCTGCCCATGCTGCCCTCGCTCCCGAGCGCGGATCGCGCGGCACTTCAGCAAAAGGGGCGCGATGTGATCGCTGCACTCATTGGCGACGCCGGAATCGGTGAAACGGTCGTATACAACCGCATCATCGCGGCGGTAATGCAGTTGGACGGCGTGCTCGACGTCGCGCTCGAGTTGTATCCAAAGCCAGGTGGCGTCGCGCTACCCGGACCGCGCCAACAGAACTTCTCGCCGCCAAAGACCCTGCGTCCAAAGCTGGCGGACGATGATCTCACCGTCGAAATCGCGAGCGAGATTGTCGCGTTCGACGTGTCGGTGACGATCGTGCTCACCGACTTAGCCAAGGCGACCGGCGATCCTGTCGACAACCTCGCCGATGCGCGCGCGGAGGTCGCCGGCCTGCTGCAAGATCGCGTCTCTGGCGTTGGCGCCCCTATCACGCCAAGCGCGTTGCGCGCGCAGGTACCGCCCACGGTGAGCTACAGCGTGTCGACGCTCACCTACACGGTGCAGTATCTCGAAGCCGGGCTCGTCGTGAACGAACCGAATCCATCGATCACGCTCGGAGAACTCGAGCGTCCGTGGATTCGCAGCCTGACACTCACGGAGTCGTCGGGATGAGCGGCCGAGCGGCGGTTGTCCTGTCGCGTTTCCCGGCGCATCTGGATGCGGCGCGTCCGGGGAAGCAACTCACCGTGGTGGCCGACGCCGTGTCGGTTGGCCTCGACGATTTGTCGGCGTCGCTGGCGAACATTCGTCGCTCCCATCGGCTGGCGCATGCTGATGCGACCACTGACATCCAGCTGCTTGGCGCGTTGCACCGCATTGGCGCCGACGAGTTTGCGCCAATCGAGGCGCGCGTAGCAGGACTGCTGGCGGCGGCGCAGGGGTTAGAGGACGCACCCGACGCAACCGCGCGCGACGCTGCTGCCGAAATACTGTGCGACCTGCTTGCGGTTGCCGCCTCCCCGCCTCGGCTCGCGCTCTTCGCGCCGCCGACGACTGGCGGCGCGCCACCCGATCTCGCCCCCGCTGCCACTGCGCTTGTAAAGGCCACGCGCGCGCTCGTGAGCTACGAGGGCAAGCGCGAGAGCTATCGCGCGCGAGTGCGTACCGAGTGTGCGATTCACTCGCGCGGCAACGGGACCGTGAGCGCGTTGCTCGAGGCGGCGACGTCGGCGCTGGATCTCGAGATAGACGACGGGCGCGCGCAAGCGTTCAAGGAGGAGCTGCGGCCCGTTGTCACCGTAACACAGGCAGCCGCCGCGGGAACGACGTCGTACGGATACGTGGTGGTCGCGCGATCGTTATCGAAGAACGTCGATCGGCAAAGTGCAGTCGTTACGACGTCGACAGGCGTCGCGCCGCTGAGTGTCGTTGATGGCAACGTGCTCACGTGGGTGCTCCCGCCGGATGCGCGCGACTTCCTTGTCTTCCGCGTATCGAACAGCGCAGACGCAACGGCTGTCGGGCTGCTGACGCCAGTCGCGCTGTCTGGTACCACGACGACGTTTACGGATTCGGGCCAGCCGGCCATCGCCGGCGTGATCGACGCTGAGGCGGATAACGCGCTCTTTCACAGTATGGACAGGTTCTGGCACGCTGCGTTCGTACGTGAGCGCGCGCCAGTTGGTGGGGCTCCTGCTGGCGGCCCCGAGATTATCGGGATGGAAGAGAATCCGGTGCGACGCGAGTCAACGCCCGACACGCCGCGCATCAACACGGAGCTCTTCCATGTCTATCGCCGCGGCTTTGGCCGGTCGCTGATCCAGGTGCACATCACTGGAATCGGGAATCGCACGTTTGGCCCGATGCTCGTCAATCGCGACGAAGGGCGCGGTATCGGTTTCGCCGGAAACGTGCCCGAGGGCTCGTTGCTCGTGTTCGACGAAGCCGGTAAGGCGACGCTCGATGGGGCTGACGTGACGACGAACGCATTTGCGTGGCAGGGTGCGTGCTTCGCGTCGAACGACGACGACCCCGCCGCGCCACACGACTTCGTGTTCGACGGAACCGGCGTCACCGGCGACCGCCGCGCCGTGTTCGCTGTTGCAACGCCATTCGACGCGCTCGATGGTGCCTTCGCGTTTCCGTCGGCCGGCAATCCACTCACGGTTCCGGGCGTCGGCATCGGCACGACGCGTTACGCGTTCTTCGTGCAGGAAGCGCACTTCTCCGGCGCCGACGACAGCGTCTCGCCTGCCGTACCGATTCCTACGTCGCCGAGGACGCACGTTGGTTTCCTGGACGGTTCGGTGTTTGCGCCGCCGCCTGCGTCCGCACAGCAACCAGCCGCAAACGTGTTGCTGTCGTGGCTCGAACATGAAGCCTTTGCGCTCCGCGTCATCCTGCCGCGCCGCTTTTCGTCGTTCGACATCACGGGGAAGCCCGCCATGACAGAGCTCGTGCGTCGCGCGCTCGAACGGCATCGACCCGCCGGCGTCGACGTGCGCGTCGAATATGTGGACGATCGATGGATCCTCGGCACCAGCGACGTGACCGCAGGCAGCAGTCCTGATCCGATTCTCAGTCTTCGCGGCGGAAGCGTCCTCTGGACGTCGCCCGCTCCAACGCCCTAAGGAGCTTTCCCATGGCACTGGACTTTACAAAGACGAACGTGGTTCCGGGCGAGCCGGTCACTGCGCAGGCGTGGAACGCCATCGTGGATGGACTCTTCGAGGTGCAGGCGATTCTCGCCACCGGAAGCGGGACGGTGCGCGTGGCCGTCACCGGCGATCAGCGCGACATCGACGCCGCGCGCGTGGTCGCCACTGATGCGGCGGGCGTGCGCTATGAAGCGGTGCAGCAACTCGCGCCCGGCGATCCTTTCGTCTTCCCTAAACTCACCGCCGGCGCGTACACCATTACCGTCTCGGCACCCGCGTGCACGAACGGCACCGGCAGCGTCACGATCGCCAATGATGGAACGGCGACGCCGAATCCCGTGCCCATTGCCCTCGCCTTTGCCGGCGCGCGCATGCCCAACGTACTCGGCGCCAAGTGGAAGGATGCCGCCGCGACCGTCGCGCCGGTGAGTCCACGCGTGTTCGATGCTGCGGGGAAGGGTGTCCCCCTTAGTGGCTTTGACGTCGGGTATGCTGACTTGCCGGTGCTCATGCAATGGCCTGATCCCGACGAGATCATCCCCGCGGCGACGAATCCGTTCGTCATCGTGGCCGCGATCATCAAGGCGGCCGTGCTCGTGCCGACGCCGAACTTCATCGGACTGACCGTCGCGCAGGCACAGGTCGAAGCCGCCAAGAGCGGACTGCTGATCAAAGTCGTCTAACGCATCCGACTGCCACCTGAGAGGATCATCATGGCCAACGTAATTAATGCAGCATTCCTGGCGAAGGCGATCAGCGTCGAGAGCGTTGCAAAGATCAGCGACTTCGTCGTGTTCAAGCAGCCGCCTCAAGTCATCAAGCAGAACCCGGCCGCGGGGACGCCGGTGATCGCGGGCATGACCATCGAGATCTCCGCCGTCTCCCTGTCCGACGTTCCCTTCAGGGTCATCGACGACAATAAGGTGCTTGCCGTCAAGGACGTTGCGGTCGCCGACCTCAAGCACCTGTTCGAGAACGATCCGCGACTGCTGGCAGCCGTAAAGTCGGGAACCATTCCAGACAACGAACTCGCCGCCGTGACGAGGGCGATCAACACCGGGCTCGTTGGGAAGGGAATCTCTGGAAACGGGGTGTCCCCCACCGATGCGGCGTCGCTCGTGAAATCGATTGGCGCCGCGGGCTTCGTGGACTTCTAACGATGGCACAGAAGACTGCGACCGGTACGACCGGCGTCACGAGCATTGGAGTGAACGTCGATCGCGCGTACGCGTACTACCAGCAGGACGTGACCTGGCTCAAGTGGGCCAGCGCGGACGGCGTGGCGTCGCGCACAGTGACGCAGGCGCTCGCGCACAATGCGCTCGTCCGCAAGTTCACGGTGCGCGTCGGTGCGGAGCGCGCGGACGGGACGACGCTCGACAACTCCGGGCAGGTGCGTTTACAGACGGAGGCTGGCGGCTCGAAAATCATCGTCGTCGACTTCGGCATGCTGCGCACCGTGTCTGGCGTGGGCCGAGTGGCCGGGCTGGCTGCGGCTGGTCTTCGGATTTGTTCGCTGCGGGCGTTCAAGGGCGACGGCTTCGGCACCACCGATCTCTATCTCGAAGACTGCGACGCCCCCGATATCGATGCGGAAGCGGTGCGTTCAGCGGAGTCGAACGCGTTCGAAACGCGCACGGACAAGGTGCGACTCAAGATCAAGACTACGGCGACGTTGCCCCAGATCGCCGCGGCAGTGTATCTGCAGTTCCCCGACTTGCCGTCCGACCTCGATCTAAGAATCAACGGCGGCTCTCCGGCATGGTCAGCACCTGGTGTCGCGCAGCCCAACACGCACGGTTGGGATGCGACGACGCATCAACTCGTCGACCTCACCTCCGCGTTGCAGGCGCTTACCGGCGACTCGCGCGACGCATCAGCCCTGGATGCCGGCATCTCGCTCGGCTCGCGCGTCCCCGGCTTGCTGACGCTCGAACTGGTGACGGTGGACGTCGCGTACCTCACGCGCATTGCGTTCGGCGACACCGAGGACACCACGCTCGTGCTTGATCAGGAAGGCGAGTACGACGTCGTGCTGCCGCTGCCATCATGGGTCGCGACGGTGCAGGAGGTGCGCTTTACGCTCACGGCGACCGTGCCCTCGGAGCGCGTTCTCGAGCCGGTTGGGCCACCGCGTGCGCTCCAGTCGGCAGGCAGCGGTGCCGCCTACGACTTGGTGCTCGACGTCGATCACGCCGGTTCCGCTCGACTCGATGTCGCCGCGCCGTTTACGGAACTCGTCGGCGTCCGGCTTCCACTGCGTGCTGGCGTCGATGGCGCCGAGGTGCGCGTGGTGCTGTGTCAGGGCAACGCCGACGGGCCGACGCTTCCTGTTGCGGCTGGAACGTCGACGCCAGTCGACATGCCACCCGCGGCTGCTGCAGACGACGACGTGTGGACGACGTTCCCCATGCCAAAGCCGGTGAAGCTCGATCACAAGCTCACGTATTGGGCCGTCGTGGTAATCGGGCGCGGCGGCGCATCGTGGAGCCTCGGCAGCTTCTCCTCGCCGGCGGCCGTCGTGCCCATTCGTCGCGGTGCGGCCACTGGCCCGTGGCATCCCCTTCCGAACGTCATCGTGGACGGCTCCAACCTGGGTGCACGAATTCGCGTCGTCGGCAAGGCGCCACCGACCGCGCCGGTTGCTCCGATCATGGCGAGCATCGTGGGTCACGCCGACGCGCAAGTGGCCGTTACGCCAACACCAAAGGGTGTCGCCGCGACATGGTTGCCGAGTGGCGCGGTGGTGGGCGCGGTGCATCCGGCGATTACGCCGGGTGGTGTCGCCGGCGCACACACGGTGACGCTCCGTCTAACGAGTCGCATGACAGGCACCGTGAAGCTGAGTGCGGTGGACATCGTCGCAACCAAATAGCCCCACAAACAATGCGCCCCACCGCTCGGCAGCATTCCGGAGGTTTTCATGGCTGAAGATGCTCGTACGCAATTTGTGGATGGCCTCCGCGTGTCCGCGGAGCATCTACAGCATTTGCAGGATCGCCTTCGCGAATCCGTGCTCGACGTGCGCAATGCGATCGGTTTAGGCAGGGTCGCGTGGGGGCTCCGCGCGACGCTCGGCGGATCTAACGTCGACATCACGCCGGGCGTGGCGTTCGCCTCGGGCGGTGTGCGGCTCGCGGTGGACACTCCGTTGTCGGTCGCGGTGCCTGATGGCCCCGACGCGACACTCGCGGTGGTGCTCCGCGCGGTACACGGCGATCGCGATGAGCTCCGCTTCAATGGAGTGCCGACCGTCATTACGCTCGAGACGCACGCTGAAGTCGTTGCGCCACCAGCGGCAGATCCCGACGCGATGGTCGTCGCGACCGTGACACGGAACGGTGGTGTGCTTTCGCTGGCGCAGGACGACGCGGTGTTCGTGGCTGCGGGCACGCACGGGCACACCGGCACGCATGTGCAGGACGCGGAAGGTCGCTGGCATTACGACGGTGTTGCGATTGCTGGCGGCCAGGCGGGTCCTGCCGGTCCGCAAGGCAATCCAGGTCCTGCCGGCGCGGATGGTCCGGCCGGTCCGCAGGGCATTCAAGGCGATGTCGGACCTGCTGGAGTGGCGGGACCGCCGGGGCCTGATGGGCCGCAGGGTCCCGTTGGCGGATCGGGCGCGAACGGTCTGCAGGGACCGGCCGGTCCCGACGGGCCGATTGGTCCTGCTGGGGCAGTTGGTCCTGTTGGCCCCGTGGGAAATACCGGCCCCCAAGGCGTTCCGGGCACTGCGGCGGCTCAAGGTGCTCCCGGGCCAGACGGACCGCCCGGTCCGGAGGGTCCACAAGGCCTTCCGGGCAGTATTGGGCCGGTCGGGCCTCCGGGCGCTAGCGGTGCCGCGGGGCCGCCCGGACCGCAGGGCGCGCCTGGTGTCGACGGAACGATTGGTCCGCCCGGTGCGGCTGGCGCTGCCGGCCCTCCCGGACCGCAAGGCCTGCCGGGCGCGCCTGGAATCAACGGAGCGGTTGGTGGACCTGGGCCTGCCGGCGCGCCCGGTGCTCCGGGCCCTGCTGGTGCACCCGGAGCCGACGGAAATCCCGGCGCGGCCGGGCCGTCCGGCCCAGTTGGTCCCGGAGGACCCGCAGGCCCGGTTGGCCCGCCCGGACAGGCAGGTCCCGTCGGACCTGTTGGGCCCGTCGGGCCTATTGGTCCCGTTGGCCTGTCAGGCCAGAATGGTGCCGTCGGTCCTGTCGGCCCCGTGGGTCCAGTTGGTCCCGGTGGGCAAAACGGCGCGGCCGGAGCTGCCGGGCCGGTTGGTCCAGTCGGTCCAGTTGGCGCGCCCGGTCAGGACGGTGCGGTTGGTCCTGCTGGTCCCGCAGGAGCGCAGGGTACTGCCGGCGCTGACGGCGCGTCGCTCGACGAGGACTGGGGCGTCATCAGGAAAATCAATTGGCAGCACGACCAGAAGATCAAGGTGGGCCCAGCCACCCAGCTGTTGCAGGGTGGCCTGCAGGTGAACCTGTCCAAGTCGCTCGATCCAACGATCCAGAACGTGCCGCCAAGCGTCGTGGAGGTGTGGTTCCAGCCCGATCCATCGGGGAATCCAACCGGTCAGGATGTGCCGTTGCCGATCGTGTCCCTCTTTGGAACCTTAAGAATAACGCCGCAAACGATCACCTGGATTCCGTCCACATCCGACGCGGGATTCAAGGCGACCATGCGGCCGGGTCGCGTGCTCATTCGCATTCATTGCGGTGCGCTGTTCGACGCCAAGGGCAGACAGTTCTCCGGCACACTCACCGGGATACTCGGCGTAACGGGACAGGTGCTCAGCGGCGGCACGTTCGAGAGTTGGTTTCTCGTGACGTAGCGATCTCCTGTCATCGCGCAGGACAGTTCGGCAATTCCATCATTTGCGGAGGGACCCATGGATTTCATCGAGCGCGTATTCGGGCTTTCCCCGGACGGAGGTTCGGGGCTGTACGAGTTGCTCGTGTTTCTGCTTCCCGTCGCGGCGTCAGTCGCGTGGTACTTCAGGGCAAAGCGCGCGAACAAGTAGCGCTGCAGCGAGTTTGCGTTAGTCTGAGCCGTCCCGGCACCGGCGACAGTCGGTGCTGGGCGTGCGTGCGCATGGCGCTCGCCGACGCTTTTCATTCAACATCGAGCGCGCTCAGATGCCCGTCATCAAGCACAATCCAGAAGGGTTGTTTCCGCAGTACCGGTGTTACAGCCATGCCATGGAGATTCGCGGCGACTCGCGGCTGTTGATCATCAGCGGTCTTAACGGCTATCTCGCCGACGGCAAGACAATGCCGGAGTCGTTCGACGAACAGGCGGAGGTCATCTGGACACACATCCAGACCATCCTTCGGTCGGCGGATATGGATGTGGGGAATATCGTCTCGCTACGCACCTACCTGGCCGATCCCGAGTATGACGAAGCCAACGTACGCATGCGCGTCAAGTATCTCGGCACGCACGAGCCAGCGGGCACCGTCATTTGTTGCCGGTTGCTCGTTGCGAAGTGGAAGCTGGAGGTCGAGGTGATGGCGGCGACGTAGGCAGTTGCAGTGGGAAGCGAGTACCGTGCGGTCGTCGAGGCACTCTATGTTGTCGTCTTCGTCGCGCTCGCCTGGATGGTCAAACTTACGCTAGGAACGTT
>JBDTMO010000071.1:0-13151 GCA_039934235.1 bacterium
AGAGCTGAAAGCCGTTGATCGTCGAGAGCGTGACGACGAGGATCGTCTGCGGCAGCAGCAACGGCAGTGTGAGATGACGAAAGCGCTGCCATGACGATGCGCCATCGAGCTCGATGGCTTCCTGACAGCTTTTCGGGATGTACTGCAGTCCGGCCAGATAGATGATGACGTAGAAGCCGACGTTCTTCCACGTGACCATCACGGCGATCGCGGGCATGGCCAACGACGGATCCGTGAGCCAGGGCACAGGCGCGACGCCAATCGTCGCGAGCAGCGCATTCAGCAATCCGACGTCCGTGGCGTAGAGCGCATTCCAGAGGATTGCAACGACTGCTCCCGAGATCACGACGGGAAGGAAAAACGCCGCTCGCCAGAATGCACGAAGGCGCATCGGGCGGTTAAGCGCGACTGCCAGGCCAAGGGCAGTGACGATTTGCAGAGGAAGATGAATGGCCAGAAAGACGAACGTATTTCCGACGGCCTGCCAGAAGCGCGCATCGACAGCCAGGAGTTTCAGGTTGTCCGCACCGGCGAATTGCGGCGTCGTAACGAGATCCCATCGCATCATCACGAGTGCGAGCGCGAAGACAACGGGATACGCGGCGAACGCGAGCAGGAACACCGCATACGGCGCCGACAGCAGCCAACCCGCCCGTCGCTCAGCGCGCATCGATGATCTTCCGTGCTTCGGTGGCGGCTCTCGCCAATGCTGTCCTCACTGGAGTGACGCCGTAGATCCCCGCCGCCTCGTAGGCTTCTGACAGCAGGTCGAAGATCTCGACGATATCCGGATCGAGATCGAGGTCGCGCGAGTGTTCGACGAGTCTCGCGTACGCGGGTAGCGTCGGCGATCGCGCCAGTGACGCGGCGAATCGTGGATCGGTCGCCAACCCGCGACGATATGGAAGCTGGCTTGCCTCCTCGATGAGCAACCGATCCGCCTCGGGCGACGTGAGATACGCGACGAACCGTGCTGCGGCGTCCGCGTGTTTTGTCGTCGAGAAAATCGCGATACTGCGCAAATCCGCGAAGGCATACGCATCGCCAGTAGGCGCTCCATCCGCAGAGGGAATTGGCGAGACCGCGTATCGCAGCCCAGCCGGCTTTACGGCGTCGAGCTCGCGAAGAAACCACGGCCCAATGATCTTCATCGCCACCGTGCCGTCGATAAACGGATCTCGGCCCAGCGCGAAGTTGGCCTTGGGTAAGAGGCCACGAGCGAAGCCTTGGCGCAGAACCTCTATGGCCGCGACCGCCGCGTCGTTGTCGAACTGGACTTTGCCGTTCGTGACAATCGTGCGTCCGCCCGAGCTCGCGAGGTACAGCGGATAGAAATCGTAAAAGCGCTCGAACCACGTCGTCTTGAGTGGCGCCCACATGGCCCACTTGTCGAGACGCCCGTCGCCATCGGTGTCTCGCGCCAGTCGTCGAAAGGCGTCGAGCATCTCGGTGTGATTCCGTGGCGGGCTCACGCCGGCGTCTGCCAGCAGGTCCACGTTGTACAGCAGCATCTCGGGATTCGTCTTCCATGGGAAGGAGTAAATCCCGCTATCTGGGAGACGCAGCGACGATAGCATGGCGGGCGTCGTACGCTCCGCCAGGCGAGCCGCCGTCGGCGCAAGGTTGTCGAGCCGAACGACACCCTTTGCACGTACGAGGCGCGAGAGCAAGGCGGACGACACATTGGAGCAGACGTCGGGCGTCGCACGCGCGACGATTGCCGCGAGCAGCACCTCTTCGGTCGATCGGCCAGCGGGCAGCGGCTGTACACGCACGTGTACGTCTGGGTGTTCCTTGTTCCAATGCTCCGCCAGGAACATCGCGAGCTTGGTCTCAACCGGGTTCGCCGCGGGCCAGTACGTCAGCGTGATTGGGCCAGTGCCTCCGTGCGTTTCCTTTATCTGGAGACCCTTCCCGTCCATCGCGATTTCCAACCGAGCCCCATTCGGGCCGGCATATACTCGGTTTACAGGCAGCGCTGCCAATGAGGAAGAAACGCTCCCGACCGGCTTGTAACGGAGATACTCAACGGCGTCCGCGTTCCGCGTCACACCCTGAAGTGCGAGAAGCGACTCGATGGTCGACTCGGCGCCGGAGTTCCGGTTTACGGTCGTTGGCGCGTCGATGCCGTCGAACGTCCGACCTGTCTTCTCGTCGTACATGCTGACGCCGGCCGCATTCGCGCCGAGCAGCCAGGCCGCACTCAACCCTGCCGCGACCGCATATCGGCGATCGTTTGTGGCGTCGGCGAGGGCCACGTACCCTTCCGCGATGGACCCCACACCATAGGCAATTTGTGGAAACCATTTCGTTGCGCCATCAGGCGCGATCTCCGACGGAAACTGTCCGGCCAGCAGGAACCGACTCCACAGTCCATCCGCTTCGAGCCTGGCGGCTGCAAGGAACTCAGGACGGCCGAGCACGATGGACGCTTGGGCAAGTGCTGCGACCGATCGCGAGCCCCATGCGTGCCACGATGCCGTGCGCGAATCGGTGCGAGCGCCCCAAGGGGCTGCCGAGGCGTTACCCGCTGTCAGGGGCAACAGCAATTGTGCGGTGCGTGCGGCTAACGCGGCATGCGCTACGGTTGGGGTTACACGTTGCAACGCGAGGACGCCCAGAAGCGCCTCGGAGGTGGCGGTTGCCGAGCCGCCGATTAGAACTCGTGCATCGACGTCGCGTGTCATGCGGGCGAGCGCGCGATCGAGTGGAGCCTTGAGGTCTAACAGCCCTTCGGGATACGTCGCGCCGAACACGCGATGCGCTTCGCCAAGCGCCCAGATGCTGCGCGCGGCCCAATAGGACATGCTTTTGCGACTGCTGACCGCGGTGCGATTCGGACGGCCAGTCGAGTCGACGAAGTTGAGGAACTCGCCGTCTCCCTGCTCCATCGCAGCGACGAACTGCAGGAGGCCACGTGCGGCGTCGCGCGCGCGGAGGTCGCCAGTGGCTTCAAACTCTCGCAGGTAGAGTACCGCGGCGCGCGCGGCGTCATCGACACTGGCGATGCCCTCGAGGCCGTCGCGCTGTGGCGATCCGGTGAGGCGATAATCGGGTGCGTTTGCGTACAGTGCGACGACGCGTACTGGTTTCGCGTTGACCGTTGTTGCAAGGGCGAGATGTTGGAGGTGACTGAAGTTGAGCGTGAGCGGCGGTGCCGGTGTGTCGCTGGCCGCCGGTGGCGGGCTGCTGCACGCGAAGGCCAGAGCGAACGCCATTACGCCTGTTATCGCTTTCGTTCCATTCGGCTCGCTCGAGAGCACGCGCGCGGGGCGGTGCGTCATGCGCGCATTTCCGCTTCCAGCCACGCAAGCAACGCTTTCCTGTTTACGGTCGCCGCCGCCACTGACACGTCTGCCGCGCCGTAATACACCACCAGATCATCGCCGCGCTCGACGAGCCCCTGCGGAAACACCACGCGCACGCCCGTCTTGAAATTGGCCATGTCCACTTGGGGAATCGGGCCAGCGTCGATCTCGTACGGGGCTTCTGGTGTTAAGGCGGGATGATCCGACACATATAATACCGTTTCCGGATTATCTCGAGCCAGGAGCAACCACCCCATGGAATAGACGTTGCCTTCCTCGATCGTCGTCGCTCCGTGGAATGGCAGCAACCATCCCAGTCGCGTCTCCAGAGGCGGGGCGCCGGCGCCCACGCGCGAGCTACGCCAGCTGTTCGCCCTGGGGCCCAGCACTTCGACGCCATGCGCTGGCCATTCGTCCTCGAGTGCATCGACGCGCACGCACACGATGTTCGGCATGGGCCGGTGCAGGATCACGTACCGACCACCGATCCGGCGCGGGAAGATCACGCAGTTCTTGTTCTCCCCGGCGATCCTCGGCCCGTGACGCTGGTAACGACTCGGGTCGAGCAGATCGTCGGTCGTGATGAGGCAAACGCGGGGACCAATGGCAGAGTAGCCCGTGTACGTGATGGCATAGCGGGCTTCGTCGGCGAGATACGTGATGCGAGCGTCCTCCACACCCCATTCCTCATAAGACGCCTCGCGCGCGATTGCTGGACCTGGCCATATCTCATCGATCGCAAGTCCGGAGGACGACAACGCCATCGCGAGACACGAGCGCTTCGTGTCTTCCTCGAAGACGCGCACGAGGAGCGCGACGTGATCGCTGGCGCGATCGACGCAGGCACCAGGGTTGAACGCACCCGTTGCGCGCGCGAACGCGATGTCTCCCGGCACGACGATTGGATTCGTTGCCAGGCGCTGCAACGTGCCGGTCATGTAGTCTGCTCCAACCACGTTCCGTACAGCCGCCCGAAATGCGCCGCGGGTGCGCGGTAGTACTCATCGGCGCTTATATCGAGCACCGGGGGAACCAGTCCACGAACAATGGCACCGTCGTCACGCCGGCGACGCAGAGAGCGAAACACCTGCGCCGCGGGCTTTTCGGACTTGTCCGCACGCACGATGCCAAAACTGCGTTCGCGGATGGCGCGAGCGAGCGGCGGTCGATCGAAGAGTCGCGCGTCATAGTCCGCATAGCACCATGCGTACGCACCTGATGCGCCTGTCGCGATCAGGCGCGAGACGACATCGTCGTAGTACGTCGCGCCCTCCTCCTCCGATGCCAGATACTGTGTGCGCTGGCTGCCAAGGAAGTCGTCAGTAATCGTGAGACCCTCCGAGCCGCGTGGCGCGGTGCACAGCCCGAACTCCTGCATCAGTGGCGCGCGATGTTTCCCCGCGAGCCCTGCGGTCAGCGCGCACGTGAACGGCACCAGCTCGGGATCGAGAAAGGAGCGCGCAAATTCCGAATACAGTGGATACGCATGCATGACGTCTTCATCGAGCACCGACGCCAGGTCATCGACGCGCATATTGTTGTCGCTGGTGAGCGACGGTAGATGCGCACCGATTCTCACCGGAATATCAGGCGCTGACTCGCGGATGGCGTTGGCCATCGCTGACGTCCAGTCGCACGCTGCCTGTCTCGAATGCGGGCGTTGCGCGTCGTCGATCTCGTTCGCGATATCAATCGCACGAATCGACGCGTCTCCCGCGAGGGCACTCGCGCAGGCGGTGGCAAGCAGCGTCTGCGATCGAAGCAGCGACGGCTCGGAATAGAGATCAGCCGGATTGCCATCAGCATCGAGCATCCACGATGGCCACCAGATGTTGCCGCTCATGTTGAGGACGATGAGCGTCGGTACGATCGACAACCCAGCTTCGCTCGCTGCGCGCGCGACATCCACCAACCGCCCAACCATCGCCGCGTCGACAGACTCGCGTGCCGGAAGAAAGTCCTGCGTCAACGCGAAGACCCGTACCGTATCGAACCCCATGTCGGCAACGTGTGCGAATTCGTCTCGCACTTCGCCGATATCGAAGTCGCGCCACATATACATCGCTGTACGCCGCGGCCAGTAGTTGATACCGAGCTCGAATCGCGGCGCGGCGGTCATCACGCAAGCCCGCCCAGTATTTCTGCCAGCGACAAGTCCGCGACGGCCGTGACACCGTCGGCCGCGCCGTAGTAGACGCGAATCACGTCGCCATGTGCCACCAGTCCGCACGTGAAAACAACTCCGCCGAAAAAGCCTTCTCGCTCGTACGGCGTCTCCGGCGCAAGGATGGGGTCACGCGAGCGCGCCAGCACATGGGACGGATCGTTCGCGTCCAACAGGAGCGCGCCAAGCGAGTACCGCATGGGCGACGTGCTCACGCCGTGATAAACCGCAAGCCATCCGTCGGCCACCCTGAAGGGCACAGCCCCGCCACCAATCTTCGCGTCGTCCCAACTGCCGTCTCGCGCGTCGGCAACGAAGCGATGATCGCCCCACGACATCATATCAGGCGACGTCGCACTCCACATCGCTGGCCGTCCGATCCCTTCAGGCATCGGCCGGTGCAGCGCGACGTAGCGACCACCGATCATCTCGGGGAAGATCGTGACATCGCGGTTGTTGGGCGGGAAGATGATGCCGTGCCGAGTGAAGGTTCGGAAATCCCGCGTTGATGCGAGTGCCGTCGCGATACCGAGGGGCGAAACCGCGGTGTAGTTGATCCAGTACGTTCCGTCGATGAGCGTGATGCGCGGATCCTCGATCCCGAACGACTCGAGCGCCGTCTCGGGAAAGAGCGCCGGGATGGGATCGACGTCGAAGCGAACGCCATCACGCGAGCGCGCCACGCGCAGATGCGAAATCGACGTCAGCCAACTCCGCCCCTCGAAGACAATCACGCGCGGGTCCGTGACGTCGAGCGCCGGCGTGCCAACCGCCCACCGCTTGAACTCCAATTGCCCGGTGTTTGCGTTGAATACCGGCGCCACGACGTCACCCGTCGAGTGCTTCACCGGCGCCTCGGCGACGCGGAGCAGCAGCACTACGTCGTCGCCCTGCATTGTGGCCGCTGGATTGAATACGCCCACGACCTCGAGGTCGGCGCGTGACGGCCGAATCATGGCCGGCGTGAGGATCGGATTTTCCGGAGCGCGTCGAGGCGTCATGTCCGCCAGGTTGGCGATGTGGTCTGTTGCTCGGTGTGGTGCTGAATCGTAAAATTCATGGCAGCCATGGAGACGCAGATGAAACCGATGTACTTGAAGGACGTTGAGGAGCACCGCGGAACGGGAGCGCGATCCGAAGCGATCGCGGGGATGCGCGCGGGTGGTGTGCCCATCCCGCAGATCATGCATCTCTTCGCGTACAAGCCAGACCGCACCGATCATCTGGCCGCATTTACGCAGGGGGTGATGCGCGGGCCCTCACCGCTGCTGCCCGGACAGCGCGAGCTCATCGCGGCGCTCACGTCCAAACTCAACCAATGCCTCTTCTGAATTGGCTCGCACGCCGCGGTCGCGGCGGAACTGCTGGGTGATCGCGATCTGGTCCAGGCTGTATTGACCGATCTCGACAGCGCGTCGATTCCGGAAAAGGATCGTGCGCTGTATGCGTTCGTTCGGAAGATGGTGCACGACTCGCTGTCGATTGGCCAGCCGGACGTCGACGCCGCGCACGCGGCAGGTTGGACCGATGAGGCGCTTTATGACGCGATCAGCGTGGTGGCGCTCTTCCAGTTCTACAACGCGTGGATCGACGCGAGTGGCGTTCAGGATATGCCGGCTTTTGCGTACGAGATCTCGGGCAAGCGCCTCTCGACGCAGGGGTATGTCATGGCGAAGCCTCCCTCGCCGTAGCCCGCTTGTCATCCTGAGCGAGCGCAGCGACGTCTGAGTTGTCATCCTGAGCGAGCGCAGCGAGTCGAAGGATCTGCTCTTAGGCCGTACCATCTCTCAAGGCCTCGCTGGTGAAACCGTGGCGCGCGCCCGCTCCTGCGCCGCCATTACCTGCGCAACGCCATTCGTCCAACCGAATCCATCCTGCGTTGGATACTCACCACCACCCGCGCGTTTGCTGAGATCCGTGACATCGTATTTCTCGGTCATCTTACCCGTCACACGGTACGTGCGACGGTTGAGCGCGAGCCACCTGTTGCGTGCGTCATCGGCGATGTCAGCCCGACCATACGCCCTCACGGCCTGACCTCCAAGCCACTGCAACGGCGGCCATCCATTCGGCGAGTCCCACTGCTGTCCCGACGCGATTTGCGTCGTCACGAAACCGCCCGGTTTGAGAAAATCGCGTCCAAGGCGAGCAGCCACCGCGCGCCCTTGTTCTGGTGTTGCCAGCCCGAAGTACAGTGGCGCTGCCGCGGCCATCGTTGGCCGGTCCGTTACACGTTGTCCGGTTCGCCAGCGCACATCGAAGAAGAAGCCTTCGGTGGCATCATAGGCCACTGCCAGCAACGCTCGACGCCGATTCTCTGCCGCAGTCGCAAACCGCGCTGCAACTTGCGCGTCGCCCGCACGACCGCGCGCGAGTCGGAGCGCCGCAATCGTCCGTTCCGAATGATAAAGAAGGCTGTTGAGATCGACGGGAATGAGCTCCGTCGTCTCCAGCGTCCTGAGATCCGCCGGATCACGCATCCACCTGCTCGAGAAATCCCACCCGCTCTCGGCCGACGCCCTGATGTTGCGATACAGTGCTTCGCGCTGGCCTTCAGGTACGCGCTGCGCCAGTTCGAAGTCCTCGCGATAGGATTCGGGCCGCGGCTCTGGCCGGTCGTCCCAATAGCGATTGAGCAGCGATCCGTCGCGCAGCCTTACGACGCGCCGCGACGCTTCTCCCGCCGCAACAGACTCCGCACCCGCCATCCAGAACGCATGCTCGGCCTCGATGGCCTCCAGGTACGCAATCGCTCGCGCCGTGTCGGTGGCAGCGGCGTACAGACCAACCATCGCAGCGAAATACGGAGGTTGGCTGCGACTGAGGTAGTACGTGCGATTCCCATTCGGAACGTGACCGACGGTCTTCACGAGGAACGCGAAATTGTCGAGCATGTTCTTTACGAGATCCGTCCGTCCATTCTCGATCAGTCCGAGCATCGTGAAGTAGGAATCCCAGTAATAGACTTCGCGAAATCGGCCACCCGGAACGACGTACGGGCCAGGCAACGGTATGAGCGACGACCTCGGATCGACGGGATCGGCTGGTCGTGTCAGCGCCGGCCAGAGCGACGCGATGTGGCTCTCCATCGACTGTGATGTATCCGAGCGCACACCCTCCCCCGCCGCCCGTGGCGCCTCGAAGTTCTGCTCGACGAACACGCGCAAATCAAAACCCGGCGTCGCCTTGGCCGCCGTATACCGCGCCGCGATGTCTGACGGCGACGAACGCGCCTTCGCGTCGACGAAAGTCTTGGAATCAGGGAACACGCGCGCAAGCTGCACGTCGTGAAAGAGCGGACCAAGGTCGTGCGCCGGATCATAGAGTGTCGACGCGATAACTGGAGCGCCCGCCGTCGGCGTGGACGGATGACATCCTGTCGTAACGGCGAACGCCGCAAGAATGCCGCACGCAATTGAACGCCGCGGCGTCGCAAGCCTGAACATGATCAGCCTCCTGTATGTCCACGCGGAATCTGCGCGACGCGCGCTCCGCCCATCCTGTTCGCCTTCAGCACCTGCACGGTGTTGTCGTTTCGTGCGACCACAATGAGCCGGCCGCCATCGGCCGCGCGGAGAAGCGCCATGTGGCGCACTTGTCCTTCGATATTGAGACCGCTTTCATCCATGGAAACCGGCTCGAGCGCGCCCGTCCCGTTGCCGCGAAGGAGTAGTCCGTAACTCGCGTCGTAACGCCCCTGCACGGGCGTGACGCCGTAGAAGTTGCCACCGACGATCACGTCGGTATGTCCATCGCCATCAAAGTCTCCGCTTAGCGCGGCATAGATCGGCGCGAATTGCGCCTCAACCGGAAGCGCACGAAGATCGAACGTCCCTTTGCCGGAGCTCAAGGCAAACGCGCTCGCGAACGTCCGTGCCTCCAACACTGTCACTTTCGCCAGGTCTGCGGCGGGAAAAATGTCCTCGATGGTGCTCGCGCCAAAATCCTTGTACGACGCGTACTTGCTCCGCAGCGACGGGATGAGGCGCACCAACTCGTCCCGACCCGCGATGGGATAGCTCACTCCGTGCTTGTAGAACGTGAGGATCTGCTCGAGCGCCCCGTTGTGTGCAAAGTCGCCAACATAGAGTCTCGCGGGTTCGCTCTTTGCCGCACGCAGGTAGGAATTGAGGCCGAGGTTGCCGAGGAGCAGGTCGCTGTGCCCGTCACCGCGCAGTGAGACAGCCGTAATGGCGTTCCACCAACCGTTCGTGTTCGCGAAGCCGGCTTCCGTCGTCCGGTCGACGAACCGTCCGGCCTCCTGACGGAACGCCTTCACCGGCATCCACTCCCCGGCAACGATGAGATCGAGCTGCCCTTTGACGGCCGACTCCACCCACGCGGCCGACGTGACCATCCCTGCGTGCGCGAGCCCGGGAGCCTTGGCCGCAGTCACGTCTGTAAAGTGGCCCTTGCCGTCGTTCTCCAATAGATAGCTGCGCGGCGTCAAGCCATACTTTCGCGACACCACTCGGCCACCGATAAAGAGGTCGATGTGCCCGTCGCCGTTGAAGTCACCCGGCACCACGCATGCGCCGTTTTCAAAGATGTCTGGAAGCGCCGATACGTCGCGCCGCAGTTGCCCGTGACCATCGTTGATGTAAAGCCGAGGACGCAGTGGCTCCGCTTGATCCCAGAATTCGTTTCCGCCACTCACGACGAGCAGGTCCGGGCGTCCATCTCCGTTTGCGTCGAAGAACGCAGCGTCGACGTCCTCGCTCAAGCTGTCCGCCGCGAGCGCAGGCTGCGCACTCGCGCGAAAGCGTCCATCGCGCTGCTGGAGGTAAAGTCGCCCAGCCTGCCACTTTGCGCCGCCGAGAAACACATCGTCGAGACCGTCGCCATCTACGTCGCCGACGGCAAGCGCAGGCCCTTCGGTCGACAACATGTGAGGCATCAACGGCTCGCGATCGAAATCGACGAACGAATTCTCGGCGTGCTTGTAGTCGATGCCCACCGTTGCCGAGACATCTGTAAAGAGCGGTGACGGCATTGGCTTAGGCACAAAGGTGTACTTGCCCGACGCATTGCGTTGATCGAGTGTGAGCGCGCTATCCGCGGCAACGCCCGCGAGCACCTGAAACCGATGGTCGGGCCATATCACCAGGAGCGAATCGATACGCGTTGATGCGCCGACTCCAAAGTGGAGTCGGGGATCGACGGACGACTGGAATCCGCGCGTCGGCATTTGCTCGAGCATCTGACGCGTTGCGCCCTGCGTGATGATCACCGTGGCGCCAATCCCAAAGGTGTTCGCGCCTGCTCCGCGCAGGCTGATGGTAAGCGAGTGATTGTGATTCTGTTCGCGCGCCCGATTGCGATAGATCGACGCCGGCGCATTGACGTTGTTTACGACGAGGTCCAGTGCGCCACTGTTATTCAGGTCGACATAGACTGCGCCGTTTGAAAACCCGCGCTGCGCGAGCCCCCATGCCTCCGCCACGTTGGTGAACGTCAGGTCGCCGTTGTTGTGAAACGCATACTTCGCCAACGGGATCTGCGGCATCTGCTTCAGGAGCGTCAGGTTCTTCTGCGTGATTCCCTGTGCCAGCGATGCCTGATTGGCTTCGTTGCCAACGTAGCTGATGTAGTCGAGGTCATTCGGCCGACGAAAGACTCCATTCGTGATGAACAGGTCTTTACGGCCGTCGTTGTCCAGGTCCGCGAACAGCGGCGCCCAACTCCAGTCGGTGGCGGACACGCCAGCCAGGTATCCGATCTCACTAAAGCGTGCACCGCCGCGATTGAGCTGCAGCGCGTTCCGTGCATACTGCGGATGGTAGCCCGCCTTCAGCCGGAGATTGAAGAGGTTGAAGGTCTCGGAGCTTGCTGATGTCTTGAGGATCTCCTCTCGCTCCGGCAGCATGTCGAGCGAGATGAGGTCGGGCTTGAGGTCGTTGTTGAAATCCGCAGCGTCAACGCCCATCGAAAAGCGGCTGGTGTGTCCCGTGAGACGCTCGATTGACTCGGTGAAGGTTCCGTCGCAATTGTTGATGTAGAGGAAGTCGTTCTCCTGAAAGTCGTTCGCGACATACAGATCGGGACATCCATCCCGGTTCATGTCACTTGCCACGATCCCAAGCCCGAACCCTTCCACGCCACCATAGATGCCCGCCTGCGCGCTGACATCCACGAAGTGACCGCCATCATTGCGAAACAACTTGTCGCCCGACCTCGGATTGCGCACTCGGCGATCGGCCTGCTGGCCAAGCGTGCGCTCCGAATGCGTCGATTGATTGAGCTGGTACATATCGAGATCGCCGTCGCCATCGTAATCGAAGAACAAGGCCTGCGTTGAAAAGCCCACCGTCGCGAGGCCGTATTCTTTTGTCTTGTCGCTGAAGGTCCCGTCGCCGTTGTTGATGTAGAGCACATTGTGCCCCTGCTTCGACAGGTAGCTCACGCCGGAGACGTACAGGTCGAGGCGACCGTCGCCATTTACGTCGGCCATCGTAACGCCAGTGGTCCATCCGCCCGCCCCCCCAACGCCAGCGCGCGCCGTCACGTCCTCGAACTTGTAGTTGCCTTTGTTGAGGTACAGCCGGTTCGGCCCAGCGTTTGAGGTCAGGTATAAATCCGGAAGACCGTCACCATTCACATCGCCAGCCGCAACGCCACCGCCGTTGTAGTAGTAGAGGTAGTTGAGGATGTTGAACGCCGTGTCCTCCGGCACGCGATTCTCGAACGTGACACCGGTTGACTCAGGCGGGAGTAACTCGAACAGCGTTGGCGTCTGCGGGCTGGAATGACACGACGCAAGCATCGACACGCCCAGCGCCGCGAACGCGCGCGTCACTCTACTGGGCATGCGTCCGCGAGATGCTTCCCTGTTTCATGCACTTCCATCGCGCTCGTGTAAAACGCACTGGCGGAAGTCATATCGATTCAATGCGGCGCGCGCGCGCGTTCCTGCGCGCTCAATGCCAGCGCGACCCCATTCGTCCAGCCAAACCCATCCTGCGTGGCGTACTCGCCGCCGCCGGCCCGGCGGTTCAGGTCGATGACATCGTATTTCTCCGTCATGCGTCCCGTCGTCGCATACGTGTGCCGATTGAGAGCCAGCCACCGATCGCGCGCTTTATTCGCGATGTCGACGCCGCCATAGCGGCGCACGCCTTCGATCGCCATCCACTCGAGCGGCGGCCAGCCATTTGGTGCGTCCCACTGCTGGCCGGATTGGATGTTCGTGGTGACAAAACCGCCCGGCTTGAGAAATTCCCTTTCAAGCTTATTGGCAACCGTCAGCGCCTGATAAGGGTAGGCCAATCCAAAGAACAGCACGGTCGCGGCAGCGAGCGTAGGACGATCAGTGACACGCTCCCACGTTCGCCAACGCACATCATAGAAAAATCCATTCAGCGGTTCATACGCGGCCGTGAGGAGCACTTGGCGCCTGCGCTCCGCCATGTGATTGAACTGGGCTGCGACGTCCGCGTCCCCCGGCCCATTCCGAAAGGAGCGCAGGGCTGCGATGGTACGCTCGGCGTTGTACATCAAGCTGTTGAGGTCAACCGGGATCAACTCGGTGGTCTCCAGCGTCCTGAGATCGGACGGATCGCGCATCCAGCGGCTGGAGAAATCCCAGCCGCTTTCCGCCGCCGCGCGAACGTTGCGGAAGAACGGTTCGCGAAGACTGTCCGGTAGGGTTTGCGCGACCTGAAAGTCGGCACGGTACGACT
>JBDTMO010000072.1:0-13059 GCA_039934235.1 bacterium
TATCATGACGATCGACGAGTAGCGCGCGTCCCTCTTTGGCGGGCACTTCGGAGACGGACACCGACTGACCCTCACTTGCGGGCACCAAAACGCTCACAATGTCTCGACGACCTGCGCCCCGACCCACAACTCGGCCAAGCGGCGCCTGTTGCCGGCTGCCGTATGCCGCGGAGACCCAATCCGACCCCCAATCGAGCGTGACGGCGTCCCCGAGAACAGCGAAAAATAGCCGACGGCGGCCTGAGGCGCATGGTGTTTCGATCCACGCACTGGATGGTGATTCCGGCGCAACCGACGATCCCAGTGCCGTGTGAAAATGAGCCACCGCCTCGTGTCTTCCCACGCTCAAAACGGTATCGATGATGACCCAGTACTGTCCCCGAACGAAAAGGACCTCCCGGCGATGCACCGCCGGTTCTGGCAGCCGCTCGAACCCGGGGTGACTTCCGACGAAACGGTCGACAAGGGTCCCGGCCCACCAGCCGCTGGCCTTCGCGTCGGCACGAAAGCCCCAGGAAAAGGGCCCGGCCGACACAGAGCTCGACCGCCCGTCCACAGTGACCGTGTTGTGCGCGGCCGAATGGCGGAAAGCGTCGCGATCGACGGCCGAACTGGTGTAGGTGAACGTGCCAGGGTCCACGATCATCGGGCAGCCGGCAACCGTTATTTCGATCGACAACGCGTCCGAGTGCGCATGCCCGCAGTTCATGGCGCCGAGTGGCCCGCAGTCGATGACGGTGTGGTTGGCGGCGGAGCCCCAGCCGTCCCGCATGATCGCATAGCCGCCAACAGGGGACAGCACGGACTGATGCGCTGGAGGCGAGCCGGCGCTCGCCTCGTCTACGGCCCGCACTCCAGCCGGACCCAATAACCAGAGCACCTCCTCCGTTGCACCACCAGCGACGGCGGCGAGTTCCGGCTTCACGAGCACCGCGGACGCCGTGCCGAGTGCGGCGCGGACATTTGTAAAGCTCTGCTTCTCGAGTTGGACCAGCTTACCCCCATCGTCATCCCCGATGACGGGGATGGTGCCGTCAGGCCGCATGAGGTCTGCCAGGTGGCCGGCTGCCAACGAAAGACGCGCCGCCATCGCCGGAGGAATCGCGACGCCATTCACCTTGGCGAGCAGCAGGGCGTGGAGATAGATGTCGACCGTGTAGCGGTGATAGTACGTCGCCTGCTCGAAATAGACTCCGTCTTCCAGCACCTGCCGGGGCAATTCTCTCTCGAGAATGGACCAACCCAGCGTCCGCCAAATGGAGGCTCGGCGAAACTCCGGAAGCATGGTACCGAGGTACAACAGACCGAGCGCTTCGCCGGTCAGGTGGGTGTTGGGCGAGAAGTAGGTGGACAAATAGCGCTCGACGTGCCGACCATGGAGGTACAGGTAGCCAAGCGCACGCTGAAGAATCGCGGGTGTGAGGGCCGGCGATTCGCGAAACAATTCGATGGCCCAGACCCACGAAATCGCCCGATATGCGACCTCGAGGGTGCTTGCCCAATTCACGCCCTCCTTCGGCGGATTCGCGTCCATCCACGACGTCAGGTCCAGCACGAAACGCTCGGCAAACTCGGCGCGATGGGTCACCTGAAACGCGCGTCCGAGCACATAGAAATGCTGATGGCGATTGATCTCCCAGATCACCTTGTGGTCGCCGACGACGTCGGCATTCAGGTAGGGGATCCGGCTCCAATGTTGCCGAGGCGCGCGAACGTTGCCGATGGGGTCGAAATGCCAGTCGATCGGGCTGCCAAACGAGAGACCAGTGTAGCCGAGGAGGTCGTACTTACCGGCGAGAATCCTGTCTGCGGCCAGCAGTAGGTCACGACGCTCCTCCGCCCAGCGAGGCGAATTCAACTCGGCGGCCGAGGTTCCGTCGCGCACGCCCGCGAAAAAGGCCGGGGACGTCCGACTGGCGAAGTGCGCGCGCAGTGATTCGGCGGACTGGGATTCGCGGCCGAGCGCGTATGGATCGAACCGGGACCAGAATGCGCGATCGGAGGGTTCTCCGACCGTCGAGGCGAGTTGGCGGATTTCAAATTGTGCGGTGACGGCCTGGCCAAGTCGTTCGCGAAGTTCGGCGAGCGACCGGCCCCGGAGTTTGCCGAACCGCTTGAGGAGCGCCTTCGGCCCCCAATCTCCGACCATCGTCATCGCTGCGTAAGGCTCCGAGACCCGTAGAGCGCTTCCCACTGTTCGGCCACGACTGGCCACGCGTAGCGATCGAGGCATTCCTGACGGGCACTATCGGCAATCCGCACAGCGAGAGCGTCGTCGCGAAGCAAGTTGAGGCACGCCTGCGCCATCGCCGTGTGGTCGCCTCGAGAGACGAGGAATCCGTTCTCGCTGTTCCGAACCACGTATGGAATGCCACCGGCGTCGGTCGTCACCACGGGCACGCCTGCGGCGAAGGCGTCGAGGATGCTGAGCGGCATATTGTCGATGTCAGAACCATTCAGGAATATGTCCGCCGTGTCGTACTGAGCCCCCATTTCGTCCGACGGCACTCGGCCGACGAAGACGACGTTGCGCAGGCCGAGTTCGAGGGTGAGCGACTCCAGCTTGGCGCGCTGGCTGCCAAAGCCAGCGACGACGAGCGCCGCCTCGGGGTACTCGCCCTGAACCTGGGCAAAGGCGTGGACCACGAGCGAGACATTGTACAGCGCCTCGAGATTGCGGTTGGAGAGAAATCTTGGGGCGAGGGACGTACGTCGCCGATACGGGATTTTTGCGACTTCCACGAAGTTGAAGATTGCGCGAGCGCGGACGCCGAATTGCGCGAACACATCAACGAGGTACTCCGAGGGAACGATGATCTCGTCGGCGAGCCGCATGAGACGCACGGCGGATGGCCATCGCGTGAAGTGATCCTCCGCTTCGCCGCTATGGTAGTTGAGGATCACTTTCTTTCCATACAGACGCCCGATGAGCATGGCGGGCAAAGGCGCGAGCACGAACGACCAGTACGACGCGGAAAAGATGTGAATTGCGTCGTAGCGCGGAAGCCTCGCGAGCAACGATGCGATGTAGCGCAACTCGGTGACCACGGTGCGCACGTACTTGATTCGCTGAAGCCGGGCAAACGGTCCCGGCAAGGCGGGATTTACGGGCAGGAGCTCTGCCAGGACGGAGCTGCCGAGATTGAGGTGCTCTACGAGCCGAAGTGCCTGGACAGCCTGTCCGCCGAGGATGCCGAGCGATGGCGCAACGACGCAGACCCGGACGGCCGATGGCTTCACATCCTCGGTAGGAATAGCGCGCTCACGGTTCTCGGTGAATGGTGCGGACGGCGACCAGTTGCAAAGCTAACGATTGCTTAGAATACGTGACATCGACCCCTGCCAGTCGTCCCGCAAGGGACAAATAATGGCAACCACGCGTCAAGTTTTCCGCCCTGTCAGAGGCCTTTCGTGAGTGCAGAGTGCATCGCCCCGATGTGGGGGTTGAAGTGACATTGCTCGCCGGCGCGTTCCGCCGACGAGGAGCTCTGCAGCATTCGGACGACCTGCTCGCGGCGATGAAACACCTTCTGTCGCGGAATCCATCCGAGCAACTCGACGTGGTGCGAGACGAGTATTCTCTGATGGTCAAGGTCGATATCGGCGCATTCAAGTCAAAGGGACGGGTCGACGACGCTGATGGTGTGACGTTCGTTGCAGGAGAGCCGATTGTCTCGACGCTCGATCCCTCGCTCCGCTCGCGGGCCACGGACACCGCGGAGTTGCATCGGATGCTGCAGGGTCGCGAGTACATGCGACTCGCAGAAACGCGCGGCGTATTTTCTGTCGCCCACTATGATCGCGCTGCCCGGCGTCTGGTCATTGCCACTGACAAGCTTGGCATTCGTCCCATGTACGTGTGGACGGATGGCGACACAGTCGTGTACTCGAGCACCATGCGGTTGCTGGAGGCCTGCGACCTGCTACCGAAGACGATCGATGTGGACGGCCTGGCCGAACGCGTGGCATTTGGTTTCAGCTTTGGTGCGCGGACGTCCTATTCGAACATCAGGCTGCTCAAGCCCGCCGAGGTCATCGAAGTCGCCGCCGATGGCATAACGAGCACGGAGTATTGGCGTTGGCAGGACATTCCGCGGTCGACGAGTGATCTCGCGACGTTGAGCAAGGCGGCCTACGATGCCTTCATGGAGGCGGTCCGTATTCGTCAGCGAGGCGATAACGCGACAACCGCATTCCTGAGCGGTGGCCTGGACTCACGGGTGGTGGTTGCAGCGCTGCGCAGTGACAACGTCGATGTGCACTCGTTCAATTTTTCGCCTGAGGGAACGGAAGATCGGGAGTACGGTGCTGCGTTGGCGCAGGTGGCAGGCACGACACACGAGAGTCACGGCGTAGACGACCCGATCGATTCACGCTGGTCGATGATGATTGCAAACGCGCACGCCAGGTCGACGGCCTCGATCAAGTCTCGCGTCGAGCGTCCGCAGGTGATGTGGTCCGGCGATGGCGGCAGCGTTACACTCGGCCACGTTTACTTGCGCCCGAAGATCATGGAGCGCGCGGCTGCCGGCGACGTCGATGGCGTGGCTGATGAGTACCTGAAGGCTGAGCATGGCTACGTGCCGTTGCGGCTCCTGCAGCCGTCGATTGCGCCGCGCATGCAGGTGGCGCCGCGCAATGGCGTCGTCGCGGAGCTGGAGCGACTGAGCGCGGGCGATCTGTCGCAGACGTTTTACCTGTTCCTGATGCACAACGATCAGCATCGGCACCTTCATCATCACTTCGAGGGGATCGATGAGCACCGCGTTGAGCTGCAGCTACCGTTTTTCGACGGCGAGTTCGCGGCGATCATCGCGTCGATTCCAATTGAAGCGCGGTTGTATCACGCGTTCTATGTTTCATGGTTGAATGAGTTTCCGGACTATGTCTCGAAGACCTATTGGCAGGCGTATCCCGGCCACGTTCCGTGTCCGATTCCACCCACCAAGGCACTCGACTATCAATGGTCGCCGTCAGTGCTGGCCGCCAAGCGAGCGCTCATTCGCCGGAAAACGCTGCGTCGCGCGTGGGAAACGTTGCGCTCTCCGACCTTTGCGAGCAGCCTGATGAAAAAGTACGTCCTGTCGCTCGCGGCCGCGGTACACTGGTCGAAGCTCAGCAACCGTGACTATGTGATCGATGCGGCCGACACCATGCAGAAAACCTGGGACGTGACGATGTCCCATCCTTCGTGACGCTCGACGCACCCGAGTCCGCCGAGCAGCGATCCGAACGCGTCGCGATAGAAGAGGAAGAGATCCGGGAGGCTGGCCGCGATCGCAATCTCGATCGCTCGCTGATGAGCGGGATCATTTGGACGAGCGCCGTAAAATGGGGTGGGCAGGCGGCCACCTGGATCTCCACGCTCGTCGTGGCACGTGTGCTCGGTCCCGATGCCTATGGGCTCGTCGGCATGGCGGTCATCTACATGGGCCTCGTTACGATGCTCAGCGAATTCGGCATCGGTTCGGCCGTGGTGACATTGCGTTCGATGTCGCGAGACCAGATCGCGCAGGTGAACACGATCGCCGTCGGGTTTGGAATCGTCGCGACACTGGTGTCGCTGGCCGCGGCGCGATTTGTCGGACTGGCGTTCGGCGTTCCGCAGGTTACGTCGATCATTCTCGCGCTCAGCATCACGCTCTTGCTCGGTGGATTGCAGACGGTTCCGACATCGCTGTTGCAGCGCGAAATGCGGTTCAAGCTCCTGGCAATGGCGGAAGGTGCGCAGACAATTCTTGTGGCGGCCGTGACGGTGTTGCTCGCGCTGCAAGGCGCCGGGTTCTGGGCGCTGGTGATCGGCCAGATCGTGGGCGCGGTCGTACTGACAGCGACGTTGGTCATGGCACGCCCGTCGTCGTTCGCGAAGCCCAGGCGCAGTGAGCTCACTGCGGCGCTGACGTTCAGCTCACACATGCTGGTCGCGCGTCTTGCCTGGTACGCTTTTTCGAATGCGGACTTTGCGGTCGTCGGCAAGATGCTGGGCAAGGCGGCGCTTGGCGCGTATTCCTTTGGATGGACGATGGCGAATGTGCCCATCGAGAAAGTGACCTCGATGGTGGTTCGTGTAACCCCATCCGTGCTCGCGGCGGCGCAGCACGATCATGCGGCGCTGCGTCGCTACTTGCTGGGGATAACGGAAGTCATCGCGGTGATCACGTTCCCCGCGTCGGTAGGACTCGCACTCGTCGCCGAGCCGTTCGTCCTGGCAGCGCTTGGTGATGCGTGGAGAGGAGCCATTCTCCCGCTTCAACTGTTGGCGATCTACTCTGGCGTGCGTTCCATCTCGCCGCTGATCCCGCAGGTTCTCACCGCACTTGGCAACACCAAGCTGCCGATGCAATCGAATGTGGCAGGCGCCATCGGCTTTCCGATCGCGTTCGTGATTGCGTCGCGGTGGGGCGCAGCGGGAGTGGCCGCCGCGTGGATCATCGTGCATCCGTTCTTTCTTGCGCCGATGTATCGGGCGGCGTTCAAGGCAATCGACCTGCCCGCGAAGAGTTACATGGGCGCGCTCTGGCCAGCGTTGAGTGGTGTCATCGTGATGACGATCGCGGTACTCGCGACGCGCCATTGGCTGGTAGGTGGTTGGTCCGCGCTGGCGCAACTCCTGGAGCTCTCCGTCGCCGGCGCGATTGCCTACTCGGTCACGCTGCTGCTGGGGCATCGCGAACGTGTGCGAGCACTCAAGACCATGTTTCGCGAGCTGCGAGCAGGATGACTGCGCTGCCGGTGCCGTCCGCGCCTCGCAACGGTGCGCTCTATTTCGCCAGCAAGACGGCCGCGCCGGCAAACGCGCCGCGGATGTTGCTGGTCAGCTATCACTTTCCGCCCGATCCCGTCGTCGGTGGACTGCGCTGGCAGGAGATGGCGCGGTTCTTCATTGCGCTTGGTTGGGCGGTGGATGTGATCTCGCGCGACTTTGCCGACGTGGAGCATCTCGATCCCGCGCGGCTCGAGCACTTCAGCGCCAACCTGCGGCTGTTTTCAGTGGCGGATCGTGAACCGCTGGTCGAGAGCGCGCACAAGATTGCCTGGCCGCGAGTGAGCCGGCTGCTCGGACGCGAATCGGTGCAGCGCGTCGACGCATTGACGCATCACGAGGTGAAGAAGCAGTCAGGCGGCGGGCGCGGGATTGTTCGCGCGTACTTTGCCTGGCTCGAATATGCGAGAGGTGGAAACTGGGCACGTGCAGCCGCAAAGCTCGGAGTCGAGCTCACGCGAATGCATCGTTATCAGTTTGTGGTCAGCTCGTCGCCGCCGCATATGGCGCACGAAGCCAGCAGGTTGATTTCCCGAGCGAGTGGTTTGCCGTTCGTCATGGACATGCGCGATCCGTGGAGCCTCCAGGAGCGACTCCCTGAGTCCATCGCGAGCCCGCTCTGGTTCCGTCTCGCACGCCGGCACGAAGCGCGGTGCGTCCACGCTGCGTCACTCATCACGATGAACACCGAGCACGTAGGCGCGATGATGCGGCGCACGTATCCAGGGAGCGCATCACGCATCGAGATCGTGCGGAATGGAGCGGATAGCGATCCGCTGCCAGACCCGAATCGCGACGGCCGTTTCAGCATCCGCTTCGCCGGTTCCATCTATTCGGATCGGGATCCACGTCTCGTCTTTCGTGCGGCCGCGAGTGTGGTCCGCGAGCTCGGACTCACGCCTGAGCAGTTCGTCGTCGAACTCGCGGGCGACATGGACGGCGAATGGGTGTCGGAGATCGCCGAGGAGGAAGGAATCGCGGCGTATGTGTCGCTGCGGGGGTTGCTGTCGCGGAAAGAAGTGCTGGAATTTCAGGCCGGCGCGACGGTACTGCTGAGCCTTCCGCTCGCACAGGACCGCGACACGTCACTTCCCGCGAAGATCTACGAGTATGTGCGCTTCGCCGCGTGGCTACTCGTTGTGGCGCATCCCGAAAGCGCGCTCGCCGACTTGTTGCGAGGGAGCGAGGCGGACCTCGTGGGCCCCCAGGACGTGGACGGCATCACGTCACTGATTCGGCGCCGGTATGAGCAGTTTTCGGCGGGCGAAAGGCCGTTGCCAGTGGGTCGCGACGGGCAGTTCGATCGTGCCGTGCAAGCACGCAAATTCCTGGCGTTGGTACAGCGAACGCAGAGAGAACGAACGGCAACGACGGGATGACCTGCCTGCGTCACCGACACGGTGCGACGCAAAGACGTGCACTTACGCGTATCGCTGCCGTAATCGAAGGAACGGTCGCTCGATGAGATAGAACGAGCCAATCGCGAAGATGATGCTGGCTGCTACAGCTGCCACCACGCCGAGCACGGGATACCCCGTGAAGAGTTTCCGCGCGGGGAAGACGACCAGTTGCTGGTACAGGTAGATCGAGTAGGAGATCTTGCCCAGAAAGCGCATCCACGTCCAGTTGAAGAGACGCGTGACGCCATGCGACGGGAAGGCAATGAGTTGCGCGATCAGGATGGCGCAGAGGACGGGCACGACGACGAACTCTACGGAGTCTCGATAGTCGCGCAGGTGGAGGAAGCGATTCCCACGAATTGCCATCAGCATCAGTAGGATGGTGACCAGCGTCATGTACGGGGAGGCGCACGCGATTCGCCACAGCCTGGTGAAGCGGCCCGTTTCGAGTGCGATGGCCAGCAGGCAGCCCATCAGGATGTGATCGACGCGCGTGTCGAACGCTTCGTAGAGGTATCGCTGATTCACATGCACGACGTAAATCAGCGCTTCCCGATACAACCACAGCAGCGGGATGAGAATGACGAGCGCCTTGAAGCGGCGTTCGTTGTTGCGCAGCAGTAGAAAGGCGAATGGCCAGAGCAAATAGAACTGCTCTTCCACACCAAGCGACCACGCGTGACTCAGTCCGTTGTTCGGGTCGCCGTACAGGGCCTGATAGTAATTCGACACATAGAAGAACGCCGAAAATGTCTGCGGCATGTTCAACGAATGATGCCGGCTCGTCGTGAAGATCACCCAGACAAGCCAATAGGCGTAGAACGCCGGAAAGATGCGAAAGCTTCGCCGGATGTAGAATCGCGTCAAGGATACGGTGTGAGTCCGTGCTTCCTCCGCGATGATCAGTCGCGTTATGAGGAACCCGCTGAGCACGAAGAAAGCCAACACGCCCGTGCCTGCTGGAATTGCTGGCACACCGGCGTGATAGAGGACGACCAGGAGGGCCGAGATGGCGCGCAAGCCGTCGATGCCGGCGAGGTGCTTCGCTGCGAGTCCTTCTGTGAGCGCGTGGGGCAGTGCGCGGACCCGGTCCGTTACTGCATTCTCTTGAAGGGTTGCGGCAACGCTCACGGTTGTACGCGCACACCCTTGAGCATTGCCTCGAGCGAATCAAGGTTGGCCCCCGGCTCCCGTCCATCGGAGCCCGGTCGCTTGAAGCGACTGTTCGGCGCAAGGCGATAATTCTCGCCGGCCAGGTCAAAAAACCCGACGACAGCTGCGGTGGCCGGATAGGCGTTTCCCGGCGGATACACGGCGCCGGGGTAGGCGATGATCATCACGTTGTCGCGAAACTGTCCGTTCGGCGCGTAGTTGCTGAACGCCTTCGACGCCATGAAGTTGTCACCAAGCATGCCGTAGGTCCCGCCGCCGACGAGGTTGCCGATCGCCGAAAAATTCATGACCCGTGAACCCGCTGGGCCGAACACAAATGCGGAATTCGTCGGCGTCATCATGGTGTTGTGCGCGATCAGAACACCATCGACAGCGCCAAATGTCGAGAAGCCTCGACCGTCTCCGTCAAATGGCCCGACGTTGATGTGCGAAATGACGTTATCGACGATTGCAATCCGTCGCGTTTGGCCGGACGGCAAGCGGTTTGGCGCGGTGTTGCTGATGTTGATGCCTGATCCCACGTTGCGGATCATGTTGTACCGTATCGTGACATCCTGCGTGGCGCACCACGTGCATTGCCCGTTCTGGTTGGCGCTCATCATCACGATGCCGGTGCCATTCTGGCCATGCGTCCAATTATTCTCGAAAATATTGCCCTCGAGTAGCACACGCCGTGCGTGCTTGAGCTCGACGAGATTCTTCACCGACCAGACCTTTTTCCACGCAAGCAGCTTCGTAACATGATTGCGCCGGATCTCGATGTCGCTCGGCGTGAGATCCTTGATCGCCGGATCGGATCCCCCGAAGATGATGTTCTCCCCCGCGCCTTCGAGGTAATTATTCACGATCTTGAACGGACCTGGTCCATTCCATCCGGCGATCGCCTGCGAATCCGAGCCTTTGTCGTGACACTCGCTCACCCATGAGTCGACGACGGCGGTGGACGCAGAGTTGAACGTCAGGCAGCGCCGCAGGGCGATTTCCGGCGTGCCGTGGATGTAGAGGCGATCGAGGATGATGTCGTGCGGAATACCCGCCTCGGTCCGTTGTTCGCCGTCTATACCAATGAGGCCATAGCTCTGTGCGAGCCCTGCAACGACGCCGACGTTCAGCCCAACGAGGCGATAGTGGTGTGCACCCGCCTCGGTCTTGATCGCATGATTCTGGTTCGGCGTGAGAACCTGAGGGAGGGCAAGCGTCGAAGCGAGAGTAGGGGTCATCCGCTCGCCCTCGGCAGGCAACATCGCGTAGTTCGACGGACGAATCACGATCCAGTCCGTGCTTGCGGTGTTCTTGTTCGGCAGGACGAAGTTGCCGGTGAATGACGCACCCTTGGCGAGCTCGATGACGTCGCCGGGTTGCGCCTTGTTCAGGGCCGCCTGCAGGTTCCCCCCGGAACCGACCCTGAGGACCACGTGACCTGGTGTCGGTGCCGGCTGTGAGGCGGTGTTCAGGTACACGCGCGGCGCCTCGGCGGCTGTACCGCTCGCTACGGCCTGTGCGAGGGCGGGGGCGCCATGACCGAGGAGTAGTGCAGACATCGCGATCGCGATGTATGGCATTTGCATAATGATCTCGCTTGTCGTTACGGCAACGTGCTGTCTGCCGGCACTCACTCTCGTTCGCGACTGGATCCGTAGAGTATGAAACGATATGTGCTGCGCATTCTATTCTCAATCGCGCAGTGTGTTCCTCACGACCAGTTGCCCGATTGGGTCCGCATTCGTATTCTGCCAATATGCGCTCTCTGAAACACGCGACGGGGTACATCAGCGAATCGCTGCGCGATTTATGGCATCGCCCCGCACATCAAGTGCCGGGGCTCGATGGGCTGCGTGCGCTCGCGATCCTCCTCGTGATTGGCTCGCATTTCTTCGGCGTGTTCTGGTCGGGTCGCATGGAGATGGAACTGCCGCCAATGGCGCATTTTCCATTCTTCGAGTTGGGCTGGAGTGGGGTCGACCTCTTCTTTGTCCTCAGCGGCTACCTCATCGGCAAGCAGCTCTGGCGCGAGCGATTGACCACCGGCTCTGTGCAGTTCAAGGAGTTCATCCTTCGCCGCGGTTTTCGCATCTGGCCCCTGTTCTACTTCGTCCTGACGTACTACACCCTCTTCGGCCCAGTCCATCCAAATCGATGGGATTTTCTCTTTCTCACGAACTTCGCGCGGTTCACCGGAGGGTTCGACGACGCCTGGTCGCTCGCCACGGAAGAACAGTTCTACATCATTGTCCCGCTCCTGCTCATTGCGACGGCGTTCATAAAGCGCCCCAGCAGGTATTTCGCGGGCATCGTCGCGACATGTGGCATTGAATGGATCCTTCGCTTCGTCGTGATGCAGCGGCTCACGAGTCAGGGCGTCACGGGAAAGATGCTCCTCTACACAATGCACTACCCCATCTTTCTGCACTGTGATGCGCTGCTCGCCGGGCTGACGATTGCACTGGTGTCCGTGCTGAAGCCTGAGCGGTTTCGTGTACCAAACAGCGCTGGGCTGTCACGACTCGGCCTCGCAATCTTTCTCGGTGCGTCCGCTCTTGGCGTCGCCCTCCGGCAGACGAACAAGATCATCTGGGCGTTCGCCGGCCTCGGCCTCGTCTACGGCGGCCTGACACTGTGGGTGTTGTGGGATCGTTCAGTCTTGAGTGCGCCGTTCAAGTGGCGCATCTGGTATCCGATCTCACGCCTGTCGTACGGCATGTACCTGAACAACTTCGTGATCTTGCCCGGAATCACGTTCGCTGCGTTCACCGCCGTGCGTCACGCTACGGGCTCAATCGTTGCGGCGAGTTCGGTGGGCCTCATCGTTGGAACGCTCGTGTCGATGGCAGTCGCCACGGTCACGTTCGTGCTGGTGGAGCGCCCGTTCCTGATCCTGCGCGACCGAGTGCTGGAGCGACGGGTTCACATGCACGCATCGCCCGAAGAGCCCATCAGGATTGCGAGGTCAGCGTAGAAACGAACGCGGCGCGAGCAGGAATCTGCCAGCGCCGCGTTGCCCGTCAGGGTTGGCCCTACGGAACGATTACGTTGGCGATTGCCGCATTGACCGCCGCCACATCCGCGCCAATATCCGCGCCATCGGTGCCCTTGTTCTTGTACGCACTGGTGCTGAGCAGCGAGAAATTTCCGAGCGCAGAATTCGTGAAGCCGACGGTCGCACTCAGGTAGCCACTCTCGAAGTAGTTCGACGCGGGATAGCCGTTCGCGCCGGTGAGTGTCCCAAAGTTCGACGACGCCAGGCTTGGATCGGCGATGAAAATATTCTGCACCAGGAAGCCCGTGGGAGCGAAGTGCGCGAACGCAGCGCCGCCGCTGTAGCCCGTTCCGAGGACGGCGTACAACCTCGTGCCAAAAATATTGTCGCGTACCGTAAGGGTCACCGACGGCTGGCCACCCATCACGAACGCGTGCGTCTCCGTGAGCGTCGTGTTGTGCGCAATCACCACATCCCTGAGATCACCGTCAGTCAGAAACGCGCGGCCATCGCCGTTGAACGCCGGGTCCGTGTTGATGTTGGTCGCGATGTTGTCCGTCATCGAGATGCGGCGGGCATGAATGGTCTGATACGTGTTGTCCGGCGACGCGCCGATGTTATACGCGGCACCGACGTTCTGGAGGAGATTCAGTCGATACGTCACGTCCTGCGTGACACACCATACGCATGAGCCGTTCTGGTTCGACGACTTGAATCCGACGCCGAGTCCGTTCTGGCCGCTCGTC
>JBDTMO010000073.1:0-13051 GCA_039934235.1 bacterium
GGCGCGCGCGACTCCGGACACTACGTCCCCTGTTTCTCGCGCTCGTCGCCGTAGCGCTCGCATACCTCTACGTCCGCGGGCTCGTACAGAAGGAACTCGCCGGATTTCTTCCGTTCCCGATCTTTCGCTTTCTCCGGATGAGCGCGATCGATCGCATCGGGACGATGATGAACGAGATGCCGCGCATTGCGCAGCTCATTCTCTTCCCCACGCATTTGAGCGCCGACTACTCGCCGAACGACGTCCTCGTCGCCGACGGGCCAGCGCTCTCCCAGCTCCCCGGCCTCTTCATATGCCTCGGCACCGTGCTGCTGGCGTTTGCGCTACGCACCCGCGCCCCCGTCGTGAGCTTCGGACTGTTCTGGGTGATCGTTGCATTTCTTCCAGTGAGCAACTTGCTCGTGCCGGCTGGATTCGTCACGGCGGAGCGGACGCTGTTTTTTCCGAGTATCGGTGCGGTGCTGATGGCGGGAGCGGTCGCCGAATATGCGCGGACGAACGCGAGGCCGTCGCGCCGGCGTCTGGCCACGGTTGGTTTGGCCGCGCTCCTCGTTGCCGGCCTGGCTCGGAGCATCGACCGGCAGCGGGTGTGGAAAAACAACGACGTGTTCTTTGTCGCGCTGATGCACGACGCCCCGAACGGCTATCGCGCCCACTACCTCCACGCGCGCCACGTGGGCCGCAAGAGCCGCCTGAGCGACATGGAGAAGGAATATCGCCGAGCGATTCGGATCTTTCCTTATGATGCGGGGATGACGTTATCGGTGGCGGATGCATATGCCCGCGCGGGACTGTGCGAGCCGGCGGCCGCCCTTTTCGAATGGACGTTTGGCGTGGAGCCCGAGACCGGCGAAGGCCGCTACGAATACGTGTATTGCCTGTCCAGGCTGGGTAAATGGGTCGATGTCAGGCGCGAAGCGCTGGCCGGAATGAACAAGGTTCCTCCGCGTGACATCCGGCTCATGCGTGCGGCGATTGTCGAGGCGAACAAGCGGCTACCGAGGTGATCTGTCGTCGCGTTGCATTGTGCCGCAAAGTGCTAGGTATCTCGCAATACCCCGTACTTGCGAAGCGCATTGGTGGCCGAAGCAACAATCCTAAGTTGCTCAATCGCAACTAGTTACGCATCAAACACTATGTGGTCCGCATGTTGCTTTGCTGTGGCTCGCCAGCGCCGATGAAGGTTGGCATCCGCCGACGGTTCTAAGCCTCACCGTCCAAACTTGCAACAACCTTGGAGACCTATCAAATGATGAACCGCACCCGCCGTGGCTTTACCCTGATCGAGTTGCTCATCGTCGTCGTCATCATCGGCATCTTGGCCGCGATCGCGATTCCGAAGTTTGCGAACACGAAGTCGAAGGCGTACATCGCCGCGATGAAGTCCGATCTCCGCAACCTCGTCACGGCCGAAGAGTCCTTCTTCGCTGATTCGACCAAGTACGTCACGTACGACACCACGAAGCTCAAGTTCAAGCCTTCGACGGGCGTCAACAACCCGGTCATCGTTCCGGGCGCTGGCTACTGGTCGGCCACGATCACGCACACGCAGATCGCGTCGTTCTCCTGCGCCATTGGCGTGAACACGGCGAACCCGGTCGTGACCACGGCTGGCGACGGCGAGCCGGCTTGTAAGTAACGGTATGGCCGGTTTGACGGCCTGACCGTCGGACGGCACCGAAAAGCGGCGCGCCAGATTCTGGCGCGCCGTTTTTCTTTTCACAACAGCCTAGCTCGGCGAAGCCGAACAGCAACGACAGCAGGTCATCGCGATTGCGGAATCGAGGCTGTAGCAATTGGCTCATGATGTCCGCGATCCGTGCCGGGCGCTGCATAGATCTTTGCGTAGAGAAAGGCAATCCGCGTGCACCCGCCCAATCCGCGTAAATCCGCGTTGAAGTCGTTGAACGCCGTTCTTTCGCGTCTCCGCAGATCCGCGTCGGAACTGTCGCACGGGTTTTCGCTTCGACGTGCGTTCGAATGGTGACGCTCGGACGTCTGCTCGCCGATAGACTGGCGACCATGCGAACCACCCCCCACTCCCAAACCGCCAACCACAGCCGATCCGGCACGAGCGTCGTCGAAGTACTCGTCGCACTCATGATCGTGTCCATCGGCCTGCTCGGCATCGCAGGCAGCACCGCACTCGCCCTGCGCAGCACGCTCGACGCCGCGCACCGCCGAGACGCCGCCCAGCGCGCGACCTCCCGAGTCGCGCAACTCGCATCCGCCGGCTGCGATCTCGCCAGCAGCGGCTCCAACACCGACGGCGCACGCCAAATCACCGAGCGGTGGATCGTCGCCTCGCGCGCAAACGGGTTCGCAATCGTCACGGACAGCGTGAGCTGGACGAGCGCGCGCGGAGCACGAACGTTCTCACTCACCAGCGCCATTACATGCTGAGGCGCCGCGGGGCCACACTGGTGGAACTGCTCGTCGGTCTCACGCTCGCGAGCGTCGTGCTTGGCTCCGCCACCGCAAGCGTACTGCGCCAGCAGCGCACACACGCTCGCATTGCATCAGTCTCCGGCGCAGACGCTCAGCGACGAGCGGCCATTTCAGTCCTCGCCAGCCAATTGGCGCTCCTGGATCCTACGGGGGGCGATCTCACTGCCGGTGAAGCAGCCGACAGCGCATTCCAATTTCGCGCACTCATCGCCGCATCGGTCGCCTGCGACCAGTCAGTTGGCTCGGCAACCTTTCTCCCGGATCCATCAGGCACCGTGTCCCTGGGCGGAGAAGCGTCACTCCCCCACACTGGCGATTCACTGTGGTGGTATGGGGATTCAACCTGGTCAGGCGACCGCATCAACGGAGTATCCACAGTCCCTGCATCCTGCTCGGCACCCATCGCATCGGCCGGCCCCGCACTTCGCGTTACCATCGCTTCCTCGCCAGACTCAATTCGCGCGGGCACTGCGATCCGGGTTACGCGCCAAACCAGATACGGAGTCTACCGGGCCAGCGATGGCACCTGGCAACTCGGCTTTCGCGAATGGAACGACCCCACCGGAGCCTTCTCGGCGCCACAGCCCGTGGCCGGTCCACTCATGCTTCGCTCGAACGGCCGCAGCTCGGGCTTTCGCTACTTCGACAACGCAGGCCACGAGTTGTCCCCGGCGAGCGGCACCATGAACGTCACAAGCGTCTCGCTGGTCCGCATTACGACGCAGTCGCTCGTCGCAACGCGAAACCAGGGACAAGACAGCGTTCGGACCGATTCGGTGGACGTGGCGCTGCGCAACGCGAGGACACCGTAGGCGCATGCACGCCCGTCGGGGGACCGCACTGCTCATCGCACTCGCACTCCTCGCGCTGGGCGCAGCGTTGCTGGCCGGTTCGGCGGAAGCGGGCCGCTCCGCAGTGCGTTCCGTGCAATCGTATGAAGCAGCACTGCTTGCCGACGCCGAATCGCGCGTTGTCGTCGCGGAATTCATGGCCGCCTGGAGCCCGGTTGCCGACTCACTTGCCATGGGAGCCGGGATGGTTTCGACAATCGGTCCTCGACACCCGACGGGCAGCACGATGACCGCAGTGAGTCGATTGCGCTTGCAGCGCGTCACGGTCGCGCGGTTCGTGCTGGGCGTGGAATGCCAGGTCGGCCCTGATAATGCGGTATTGGCGAGACGCAGGTTGCAAGTATTTCTCGAGCGACCCTCTCGTTCCGACAGCCTCGGTCCGATACTCCCTCCCGTCCCGCTGAAACGCTGGAGTTTTGCGGATCTCTTCTAGCTGCCACGCAGCCACTACCCGCGAAAATTCCAGAAATTTCTGGTGTTGGGTGACTCAAGTCACACGAATGAGAAAACTCGTTGTTACCATCGGCCGTGCCCGGTCGTGTGTTCGGTACGAGTGACCGGACGCGCGGCCACTTTGCCCGAACCATCGGGATGATGAGCGAGCCGCTGTGCATGTAAGTGCAAGCAAGACCAATTTATAGGTCGCCTCGCTTAAAGCCTCTTGACAAGTGTAATAGGGTCAGTCATCTTCGGCCGCCCCTTTGTACACATCACGCCGTTCGGACGCGCCGGCCCCCCATTCCAGATTCTTGGCCGCCGTTCGCTCCTCTTCGCATCTCCCAATGGCATTGTTCGGTCGCGGTAAAACCACGGTGGGCCTGGACATCGGGTCGGGCCTGATCAAGGTCGCGGTGATCGATCACTCCAGAAGTGAACCGGAGTTGGTCCGGGTCGCCGTGGTCCCGTTGCTCGCCGACGCCATTGTCGAAGGCGAGATCATGGATCCCGGCATTGTGGCCGAAGCCATTCAGGGTGCGCTTGCGGCCGCTGACGTGAAGGGCAAGCAGGTCGTGACCGCAGTGGGCGGCCGAGACGTCATCATCAAGAAGATCCAGATCGAGCGTGTGAAGGAGCAGCAGGCGCGCGAGCTGATGCGTTGGGAAGCGGAGCAGCACGTGCCGTTCGACATGGAATCGGTCGAACTGGACTTCCAGATCCTCGATCCTGATGCGGATGGCGTGGAGATGAGCGTCCTGCTCGTCGCCGCCAAGCGGGAGCTCATCGAGTCGAAGATTCGCATCCTCACTGATGCGGGGCTCGATCCGGCGCTCGTCGATGTGGATGCCTTCGCGCTCCACAACGCGTTCGAGGTGAACTACCCCGATGCGATGCGTGGCGTCGTGGCCCTGGTCAACATCGGCCACGAAGTGACCAACATCAACATTCTCGACGAGGGAGTTCCGATTCTCACGCGCGACATCACGGTCGGCACGCGCCGTTTCCGTGAAGATCTGCAGCGCGAGCGTGGACTCTCCGCCGATGAGGCGCAGCAACTCCTGCAGGGTTACGACCGCTCGGAGCATCTCGACGCGGTGCTCGAGGGTCGTGGAGAGGAGATCGCTGTGGGTGTAGAACGCGCCGCTGCGTTTCTCGCTTCGTCGTCGCGCACCGGCGGACAGGTTCGCGCGATCTATATCTGCGGCGGTGGTTCCAGGATTCCTGGACTCACTGACGTGCTGGCGGATCGGCTCCGTCTGTCCGTCCAGCAGGCGAATCCGCTGGTGAACCTGAAAATCCGTGACGGCGCATTGAACAGCCTCGTTACCGATGAAGTCGCGCCCCTGCTGATGCTGCCGATCGGGCTGGCATTGCGTCAGGTGGCATGAGAGAGGCCACGCGATGATCGAGATCAATCTTCTCCCAGGTGCTCGTCGCAAGGCGAAACGTGGGGCCAGGGCAAAAATAGACTTCGGCGCGCAGTTCGCTTCGTTGCGCGAACGCATCAAGGAGCCATGGCTCATTGGAGCGGTCGCCGCGGCCGCAATTGCCATCGTCGCCGTTGGCCTGCTGTACACGCAGCAGAGCCGCAAGGAAACGGAAATCGACGAGGCCCTCCAGAAGGCCGTCCAGGATTCGACGCGCTACGCCTCGGTGCTCAAGGAGCATGACAAGGCGGAAGCGAAGCGCGATACCGTGCTGCGGTCACTCAACCTCATTCGGGCCATCGACGACGACCGGTTCATCTGGCCGCACATCATGGACGAAGTGAGCAAGGCGCTGCCGCCGTATACCTGGTTGGTCACACTTGGCTTCACGGGTCTTGGGCAGGCAACGCAACCCGTCGCCACTGTGGCAACGGCGGCGCCTGCGGACTCCGGTGGCGGAAAGAAAAAGAAGCGCACGCTCAATACGTCGATTCCCCGCGACACCGTGCGCATTCACCTGGTTGGCAACACCGTGGACATTCAGGCGCTCACACGCTTCATCCGGCAACTCGAGCAGTCCGCGTTTCTCGAGCAAGTGCAGCTCGTGAAGTCCGAGCACGCCTTCGACAACGCCAAAGACGTCACGCAGTTCCAGCTCGACATGCTCTATTCGCGTCCGGATCCCGAGATGGTCAAGCGGGTACCGCTCGCCGTGTCGGTGAAGTAGCCATGGCCCTCATTCCAAAGACCAATCGCGACAAGGGACTGGCGCTCGTCGGCCTCGTTTCCGTCGGCCTCGCCGGCTTCTACTTCTTCAACGTGTGGCAGCCAAAGCGCGACGATCTCATCGAGCGTCAGGCGCGCATCGACTCGCTGCTCGTCATCAACCAGCGTGCGAAGGCCGAGCTTGCGCAGGGCAAGACGAATGAACTCAAGGCCGAGGCGGACCGTCTCGCGCAGGATTTGGCAGTGATGCGGTTGCTCGTTCCCACGGGGAACGAGGTGCCGACGCTACTGGATCAGGTGTCGACCGCCGCGCGGCGCGTTGGACTCGACATCGCGGACGTGCAGCCGTTGCCCTCGCTCGCCGGCGATCAGTACGAAGCCTACAAATACCGGCTGAGTGTTCGCGGCGGATCGTATCACCAAATCGGCGTCCTGCTCGCGAACGTTGGCTCGCTGCAGCGCATCGTCGCTCCCATCAACCTGCAGCTCACCGTGCAGGCCGCAGATCCAAAGGCCGTGAAAAAGTCGAGATCACAGAATCTCGAGGCGAAGTTCGAGATTCAGACGTATGTAGCGCGCGCTCCGCTGCCCTCGCCCATCAAGGGTGTGGCGAAGCCGGACGCACCGAAGCCGGGGGAGAAATGATGAAGCACCGGCTGTATCGCGTCGCCATGCTGCTTGTCGCCGCTGTGGCTGCACCGCTGGGTGCGCAGCGCATCCCGGATATCAACGCGCCTCTTCGTGCCGCAGAAAAGGCGGCCGATGCGACGAACGCCCGGCTGTCCGCACAAACGGGGCAGGCCGTTCCGGTTCGCCGCGGTTCGGCGACGCCCGCGCCTCCGGTGTCTGGACCTGGCAGTGCACAGGCGCCTAAGGGCTCCACGCAGAACGCATCGACGCAGGCGCCCGGGGTGATGCAACCAGTCACCCGCGAAGTCTTTACCTACGAGGCCGAGGGGCGGCGCGATCCGTTCTTCTCCCTCATCCTCACCGAAGATCTGCGTCCGTTGCTCTCGGACCTCAAGCTCGTCGGAATTTTGTACGAAGCGTCTGGTCGTCGCAGTGTCGCAATCATGCGCGACATCCTGACCAACGCGCAGTATCGAGTGAACGCCGGCATGACACTTGGCCGGATGCGCGTTGCCCAGATCAGGCCCCGCGCCGTGATTTTCACGATTGACGAGTTCGGGCTTAGTCGTCAGGACTCGCTGTTCTTGGTGGATTCGACAAAGGTGAGGATGAAATGAAGCCAGTCCTGGCGGTTATCGTCGCGTCGGCCCTTTTGCTCGGGCCAAGCGCCCAGCAGGCCGACGCCCGCCCGGCCGATGGGTCTGTGCGGTCACTCAGCGTGATTCCCGCGACCGGTAAGGCCGAGATCGTGATTGGGGTCAGTGGCGGTCTCGAGGTGCGCGACTTCACGCTGCCCTCACCAAACCGCATCGTTGTCGACCTCACCGGCGCATCACTGGGCCTTGCTGCACGCGGTTACGACCGCGTTGCTCGCGGTGGCATCACGGACGTGAAGTACTCCCAGTTCCGAAAGGGAGTCGTACGCGTCGTGATCTATCTCGACGGGCCGCACGCCTACCAGCTCACGAAAGGCGACGGCGAAGTTCGACTTTCGGTCGACTTGCCTGGCGCCGCGCAGTTCGCCGCCTGGCACATCGGGAATGACGGCGTAGCCGAGACACACATCGTTTCGCTTGCTGACACGCGCGCCGCAGGCGAGCCGGTTTCCATTCGGGATCGCAGCGTTGAGCGGGCACCAGCAGAAAAAGTCCGCGACGCTCGCGATGCTACTGACGCCCCGCCCATGCGCACGAACGTGCAGCGTGAACCCATGTCCGCCGTGCAGATCGCACAGCAGGCGCAAGTTCGCCAGCGCTCGCAGCAACCGCGCATCAGTGTCGTCTATCAGGGCTCCGATATTCGCGACGTCCTTGCGGCCTTCGCATCCTTCTCCGGCCGAACGATCATCCCAAGCTCGAGTGTCCCCGGAATCAAGGTGGACGCCGAGATCAAGGACCAGCCATGGGACGTGGCGCTGCAGGCGATTCTCTCGGCGCAGGGCCTGGACGCGACCGAAGATGCAAACGGTATCATCATCGTCGATACGCAGGAACGCATCGCGTCGCGCTCCGCAACCGAGGCGCTGGCAACGCGCATCGTCCGCATCAACTACCAGACGTCCGTCGCGGTCGGCGACCAGATTCGCACGCGCCTGCTGCAGTGCATTCCATCTGAGCGCAGCGGCGCCACCGGTGCCGCACCCGCTGCCGGTCAGCCACCTGCTTCACCAACGTCGCCGTCAGGCGTCCAACCGACATCAGCCAGCTCATCACCAATCGCGGGCGGCGCCGGCTCCGACGCGAGTACCTGCCGCGGCCGTGGTAGTGTGAGCGCCGATGTCGCGACGAACAGCATCAGCATCACCGCGCCCATCAGCGGCATCGACGACCTCGTCGCCTTCGCGCAGTCGCTCGACATGCGCCAGCCGGCCGTCAACATCAAGGCGAAGATCGTCCTGGTCAACCGCACCGACCTCGACGCGCTCGGCATCAAGTACGATCTCGGCTCTGCGCACCAGTTCTTCAACAACGTCATCCAGCGCACGGATTCACTTGGCCGACCCGGCAGCGCGAACGATCCTCCGAGCGTGCTCCTCGGCGGCAACACGGTGTCGGCCATCGCCAATGCGTCCGGAACGGTCAACGGCGCCGCACTGCGACTCATCTACTCCACGGCACTCGGCAACTTCGATTTCAGCACCTTCCTCGACGCCTTGCAGGAAGTCAACCTGCTCGACGTCCAGGCGGAGCCGAGCGTGACGACGCTCAACAACAAGACGGCGACGCTGACGTCAGGTGTGCAGGTGCCGTTCGTCCCGCTGGTCAGCAGCGGTGGTGCAGGAACGTCGCTCACCGGGCCGATTACGGTTGAGCGCATCCAGACGGGTGTCACGCTGCTGGTGACGCCGAGTGTCACGAACAACAAGCAGATCCTGATGCATGTGGAGGTGACGAATTCCGACGTCAACTTCACGAACAACGGTACGCTCATCGACAACAACAATCTCAAGAACGACCTGCTGGTGGCCGACGGCCAGACGGTCGTCATCGGTGGGCTCACGCAGACGAGTGTTCGCGTCACGAAGTCGGGCATTCCCCTTCTCGTGGATCTTCCGTTCATCGGACGACTCTTCGGCTACACCACGAGGCAGGAGCAACGCCGCGACCTGCTCGTCCTGATCACGCCCCACATCATCGATGAGGGGCAGTTGCCTTCCGATGCGGTGCGGCGCTAGCCGCCCGCTGGAGCATATATGACGCATTCAAGATTCTCGGCGCGATACGTCGCGCTCGTGCTCGGTGTGCTGGTCGCGTCGAGTTGCGACACGCGTCTTCCGACCCAATCCACTGGTGGCACCGACGATGTCGAGCGGCCGCAGGTGACCTTCTCGGTCGCCGGCGCCGTGAACAACACCGTGACGCTCGGCGCACCAGTGATCGTCACGGTGAAGGCGACGGACAACCTTGGTGTGTCGACTGTCCTGACGACCGTACGCGATGGAGCCACGATCATTGCGCTGGACACGGCGACATTGAAGCCGGTGTCCGCGTCGACGTCACGCCCAGTGACGATTCCGCTCACCGGCGCACGGAAGGGCGACAAGATCGTCGTCCGCACGACCGTGACAGACGCCGCGCTGAACACGCGCACCGATTCCGTCGTCATCTCGATCGCATCGCCGACCATCACGCTCCTGACGCCCGTTCCGGGTGCGAAGCTGAATGTGGGCGATTCGCTGCTCGTCACCGCGCGCTTGCAGGACAACGCCGGTATCCGCAGTGTGTCGTTCAAGGGTTACTCGCTTCGAGGAAGCGCGGTCCTCGGCACGCAGGACACGGTGGTTCGCTATCCGACCATCACTGCGCCGCCCACGGGCGTCTTTGCGACCGGCGTCGTGGACACCGTGATTACGCGGTATCTCAAGCCGCTCTTGCCTGCCGATACGCTCACGGACTCACTCGTCGTCACCGCAATCGCCATCGACGCGCTGGGTGGTGTCGATACCGCGATGGTCACCGTCAAGGTCGTGCGCGGCCCCAACGTTCAGGTACTGAGCCCCGTTGTGGGCGACAGCGCGACACCGGGCGCCGGATTGACGGTCATCCTTCGCGCCACCGACCTCACTGGTGTGGCGAAACTCGGCTTCCGTCTCCAGAGTGATGCGTCGTTCCCCACGAAGGTCGACACAACGGTGACCGTGTTTTACGGAACGTTGCCAAAGGACGTCACGCTCGCCTCGACCGTCCAGATTCCGGCAAACGCGCCGCCGAAGGCGCTGCTGACGATCACGCCGATCTCCACCAACAGTGGTGGCCAGGATGGTACGTCGGCGCCCACGGTCATTGCAGTCCGGGCGGGATTGCCGCCGGCGCCACGAGTATTCCAGAGCATCGCGAAGCGCGTGGAGACGGGTGATTCGCTTTCGATCACTGCGGTCGGCAACGGCGTCACGTTCGTCGGCTACGTGTTGCGCGATTCTGTTGGCGGCGTGATCAAGCGCGACAGCGTTGCACTCGCACAACCGTATCCCTCCACAGCTGTCCTGACGCTTCCGCTCAACCTGCCGACGACCGCTCGCGGCAAGCGGATCACGATGACGAGCTTTGCCTACGATCAAGGCGGCCGCGTCGGATTCTCGCTGCCAGCTGGCGCCACCACGTTCCAGGGCATCGCAGCCAACGCATTCGTCGATTCGTCGCTCGTCGTCTTCGGCATCACCTATCCGCTGCCAGCGACTCGCAACGGCACGATCGCCGACCTTCAGGTCGACGCGACGCGCGGAAATGTCTTTGCGTCGAACATCAACTTCGGCCGTCTCGAAGTGCTGTCGAAAGGCGCGTCTGGACCCGTGTTTGATGCAACCGGCATCGTCGTGGGGTCGCAGCCGTGGGGTATGACCTTCTCGCGCACCGCGCCGGCCAAGGACACGATGTACGTCGCCAACTCGGGCGGTACAAACCTGAGTCGCGTGTACATCGGCGGAACGCCAGCAACCATGAAGGAGGACCTCGTCAACCGCCTGGTGACGCGTGCCTCGTATCTCTTCAAGGTCACTGAAGTCATCGATCCGTCCACGAGCAAGATCCGCCTGACGACCACTCCGCCAATCCTCTTCTCCGATCGGCCGCAGTACGTGGAGCAGAGCATGAGTGGCCGGCTTTACTTCTCGACGAAGCCAACCGTGCAGGCACCCAAGGGAACCATCCGCTACATGGATCCCGCGGCCCCGGCTCCGGACGAACGGTTCATCCTCGACTTCGCATTTCTGGGAACCGATCCCAACTCGTGGGTCATGGCAAACCTGGATGGCGTATTCGTCATACCCGCGCCGGCAACCAGCGCGCTGAACGACTCGCTCATCATTTGCGATCACGCATCGGGGACCACCGCGGCGTCGACGTGCGTGGGCAGTCGTGGCGGCATTGCAGCGACAATCGCCTTGTTGCGCGGGGCCGTCCCGCTCACCGATGTCGACGCCAGGTCCAACATCGATTTCGGCTCACTCGGCTTGACGGATACCACCTACTCCGCCGGCAGCGGCGACGGCCGCTGGATCACCTTCGGCGAAGGCCACTTTGCACCGGTGGCCCGCAACTTCGCGCTGCTGGATGATGGCGCCGGACGAGTGAGGGACGACGGCGTCCTCGACCTCACCACCTATACATACGCGTCGCCGTCGCTGAACATTCTCGACCTCATGACGAACTCCTCCGACCAGATCTTCGGAGTCGCTCTCGACAAGACGGGCAAGACAATCGGTGTGCACGGTACGGAAACGGCGTTCTCTGCCGTCACCTTCCCGTTCACACAGCGGCTGCAAGGCAAGAAATCGACTTTCGCCAAGGGAGCGGGCATCGCCTTCCACCCCAATGCGGACGGCGTTGGCACGACTCCCGATGCGCGACTGGCCTTCGTCGCCTCGGATAACGGCTCCATCGAAGCGGTGGACATTGCCTTCTATGATTTCGTCCGCGGCGCGCTGGCAACGAAGTTCAATCTGTACGGACCGCTTCGCGCTTCGCTGCCGTTCCCCGGTGATCCACCGGGCGTCGTCTTCAAGTTGTTCGGCGTGTCGTCGAAGGGTCTGGTCGTGGTGGACGTCACGGCCTCCGACATCCTGCCTGGACCATGAGTCGCGCGAAGTAGGGCTTTGACCAGCGGACGTGAGGGCGAGAGGACGCGGTTCCTCTCGCCCTCACTCCGTTTTATCCTGTCTGTGGCTGGTCACCAGCGCCTCACGTTCTCACGTCCCTCATCCTGTCATTGAATGCTTCGTTTCACCACGGCTGGCGAATCGCATGGGCAGGCGCTCGTGAGTGTCCTTGAAGGGATGCCCGCAGGTGTTCCGCTGCTTGCGTCTCACGTTGACGCGGATCTCGCGCGGCGCCAGCAGGGATACGGACGCGGTCGCCGAATGCAGATCGAGCGCGACACCGTGGAATTCCTCTCTGGTGTTCGTGCCGGCGAGACGATCGGAAGTCCTATCTCCATGCTCATCCAGAACCGCGACTGGAAGAACTGGCAGGAGATCATGGATCCCGCGCCGCGCGAAGGCGACACCGATGGCCTGCCGCGTCGTCGCGCCGTTACGCGCGTTCGTCCGGGCCACGCCGACCTGACGGGCCTCCTCAAGTACGACCGCGATGATGCACGCGACATTCTCGAGCGGGCGTCCGCGCGCGAGACGACTGCGCGCGTTGCGGCAGGTGCAATCGCACGGCGCTTGCTCGCCGAGTTGGGCGTCCGCATTGGCAGCCACCTGGTCCATCTGGGAGGTGTGGATGCGTCGCGGCCCGCGGACCTTCCCGCCGACGTGAACGCCGCCTCCGATGCCTCCCAACTCCGCACGCTCGACGCGGAGGCGGAACTCGTGATGATCGAGCGCATCGATGCCGCGAAGAAGACGGGCAACACGCTCGGAGGCATTTGCGAGGTCATTGTCGACGGCTTGCCGGTTGGACTCGGCTCACATGTCTCGTGGGACCGCAAGCTCGACGGACGTATTGGTGCGGCAATGCTGTCGATTCCCGCCGTGAAGGGTGTGGAAATCGGCTTGGGATTTGGCACTGCACGCGTGACGGGCGCTGAGGT
>JBDTMO010000074.1:0-13029 GCA_039934235.1 bacterium
CGCGGCGGAGGTCGGGACGATCGGCAACGAAGGCATGGTTGGTATCGAAGTCTTCCTGGGCGGACGCGCGGGCCTCCACGAAACCGTGGTCCAGGTTGCGGGGGTGAGCTTGCGCGCCAAGGCTTCCGTGCTTGCCGATGGAGCCAGTGAGCATCCCGTACTCCGCCGACTGCTCAGGCAATGCACGCAGGAGTATCTCACGCAAGTCGCACAGACGGCCGCGTGCAACGGGCTTCACGCCATCGAGCCGCGATGCGCGCGATGGCTCCTCATGACGCACGACCGCGTGGGAGGCGCCGAGACTTTCGGTCTTACGCAGGAATACCTGGCGGTCATGTTGGGTGTTCGGCGCGGTGGTGTGACGGTCGCTGCGGGCGCGCTCCAGAAGGCCGGACTCATCCGCTACCGGCGAGGCGGCGTCCACGTGCTCGATCGGGCGGGACTCGAGGCTGCAGCCTGCGAGTGCTACGGCCTCGTCCGTAATTATTTCGATCGCAGGCTCGGCGAGTTTCCGCCCCTGGTCAAGGTCTGAGAGCGGCGCCGGACTCTACCGTAAGATTAAGAGCCACAATGCTTTACAATGGAGCAACACGACACTAAACTTATGAATCGCCGCTGGCTAACCGCTTGGATCGTTTGCGCTGCCGGCGGTGTCCTACCGAGTGCTAGCCTTCTCCTCGGCGCCACAGCGCCGCCTGCCTAGAGAGGATGTTCGTGCGTCCACCGAAATACCTTCAGAACCTGCTCGTTGGCGCGAGCGCCCTGATTTACGCGGGCGCGCAATTCGTGCCGAAGCACGATCAGTCGGGACCGGTTCTCACCGCGGCCGTCAACTTCGTCGGCGCGAAGCCTGTCGCGACGGGTTTGGCCGCACCTGCAGGAACGGCAGGAACGGTTTCGGCCATCACGAGAACTGCGCTCGATGCACTCACGGGAGCGGTGCGTCCGCTGAGCCGAGCGAATGCGCTCGAAGATGCGTTCAAGAGCTACTTCGCGTATAAGACATCGCATCCCGACGACGTCCGGAAGCCGTACCTGTATTTCGTCGATTACGGTTTGCCGAGCACGCAGGCGCGCGGCTATGTGTTCGACATGGAGTCACTGACGGTCGTGGACGGACCCTTTACGGTCGCGCACGGTCGCGGTTCGTCCACGTCGAAATACGGCGTGCCCACGCGGTTCTCCAATGCGTCCAACAGCTTTGCGACTTCACTTGGCCTCTACGTCACACAGTCGACGTATGACTTTCATGGGCACGCGGGAGGTCAGGCGTACAGCTCCCTCGGAATGCGGCTGCAAGGTGTCTCCAACGGCTTCAACGACAATGCGCTGGCGCGTCGAGTGGTCGCGCATGGGGCGCCGTATGTCACCGCGACTCGAGCTGGGCGTAGCGAAGGGTGCCCCGCCATGGAGCCAGCGCGTGCACAGCGGTTGCTGCCAAAGCTCGCGGATGGTGGAATGGTATTTCTCTTCGCGCCTGACGAGAACTGGATGAAGAGCGACCCCTGGCTGACGGCAACGACGGAATAGCGACCGTCGTTCAGATAGGCGTTGTCATCCCGGAGGCGACAGCTCCACTTCCGCGCCCGTTCGATCGTGACCGAGAGATCCCCAGCTCTTAGGCGAGTCTGCGCCTCGGGTCGTACAACCACTTCCGTAGCTTCTCGCACACGAGCCCGACGGAATCCTTGTGCGCCGGGTTGATCAGCACATTCGACTCCTCCGGGACGATCACTGACGGCACCCCGCCATCAACGTGGTCATCCCACGTGCCCACTCAGTGCCCCAGTCGAGCGACACCTTTCCCGCCGGCTCGGCATCCCATCCAACAAATTCGGCGACGTTGAACTGCGCGCGATCGCGCCATGCCGCGTGCGGGAATTCTATTTCAACGAGGTAGCGATTGAGCGGCAGCGCCGCCCCCGCGTTGAGGTGCGCAAAGATCTCGAGACACGCGAGCGCGCGACTCGTGGAAGCGTAGAGCAGAGGCGTGCCTCTTCTGTTCCACTGGCCTCCGGTGATCTCCGCACCCTTGCCGGAGAGATCATCCGCCGTGTAGTGCGGAGTATCAGTCGCGATTCTCCACAGTTCACGTGCGCATGGGCGCTTAAGCGCGACGCGAGCCCATGCGTAGTTCTTTTGTCTCGTTGGCGGACGAACTCCATGACGCTGTTGACAATCGGAACATGGAACACGCATGTTGTCTGCACACCCTGATCACGACAATGTCCGCCTCGTTCACGCGCCAGAATCTTAGCATCAACCTTATGAAGCCGATCTCCCTCCGGAGGTTTGGCTAGGCGCGCACGCAGCACGACCAGACGGACAAGCGCCCGCCAGACCCCAAGGTCTGGCGGGCGCTTTCGCATCTGTCCCACACCGCTCTACAACTCATCACGCCGAGGATCTACGTGACCGCATCGTCAGCCATCGCACACCCGCTCGACCTCATCTCGCTTGGCAAGATCGTCCAGATTCGTGAGCAGCTGATCAAGTCCCAGGCGCAGGGTAAGCGAGTGTTCCGGCTGGAATCGGGCGATCCGAGTTTCTCCGTCGCACCACACATTCTGGAAGCGGTCCACCGCGCGGGAGCCGCTGGCAAGACGCACTACGTACCGAACAACGGCATCCCCGAGCTCCGCAAGGCACTCGCTGACAAGCTCGTCCAGAAGAACGGCATGACCGGCGTGACATCAGACGACGTCTTCGTCACCAACGGCGCGATGCACGCACTGTTCGCAACATTCGGCGCGCTCCTCACACCCGGCGACGAAGTCATCATCCCCGATCCCATGTGGACCGAGGTCGCCGAGAACATCCGCCTCGCTGGCGGCACTGTGGTGAGCGTGCCGCTTCACGCCGAACAGAATTTCGAATACGACCCGGAAGCAATTGCCGCCGCCATCACCGAACGCACGGTCGCAATCTTCCTCAACAGCCCGCATAACCCCACGGGCGCCGTGCTCTCGGAGAGCACACTGCGACGCATCGCACAGATTGCCGAAGAACACGACCTCTGGATCGTGTCTGACGAAGCGTACGAAGACGTCATCTACGCGCCGCACGTCCACTACTCCATCGCCGCACTCGTGCCTGAGCGTGCCGATCGCGTCGTCAGTGTGTTCTCGTTCTCCAAGAGTCACGCGATGAGCGGCCTGCGCGTTGGCTACATCGTCACCTCCTCGCCAATTCTCCAGGAGCGGCTGCCAAAGTTGCTGCGCTGCACCATCAACGGCGTAAACAGCCTTGCGCAATGGGCCGCGGTCGCTGCCGTCACTGGCGATCAATCTCCCCTCGCAGCGATGCGCGCTGAATACGTCATCCGACGCAACGTCATGGTCGAAGCGCTCACAGGAATCGACGGCGTTCGTCCCTTCTTACCGCACGGCGCCTTTTACGCCTGGGCGCAACTCGACCCGGCACTGTACGCGCGACTCGGCGTTGCCGACGCCGACGAACTCTCGGATAGTCTCGCTGAGCAAGGCATCGGCAGTGCACCAGGCAGTGCATTTGGAGAAGCGAGTGTCGACGCGATTCGGTTCTCCTTCAGCTGTGCCACGAGCATGGTGACCGAAGGCGCCGCCGCCGCACGCGCCGCACTGCTGTCCGACTCCAGATGACGACTCCCGCGCGCCAGGGACTCTACGATCCAGCCAACGAACACGACGCCTGCGGCATGGGCTTCGTGGCGCACCTGCACGGCGCGCGATCACGCGAAATCATCGACGACGCACTCACGCTGCTCTGCAACCTGGCGCATCGTGGTGCGGCCGGCGCCGACGCCGAGACTGGCGATGGCGCCGGCATACTCCTCCAGATTCCTCACGCCTTTCTACGGCACGAGTGCGCCGCGCTCGGCGTTCGCCTCCCCGACTCCGGCGAATACGGGGTGGCGATGGTCTTCCTCTCGCGCGAGGAATTTCGCCGCGAAGCGTGCGAACAGGTGATTACGGACGCGGTCGCGGCGCAGGGCTGTCGCATCCTTGGCTGGCGCGATGTTCCCACCGACCCCCGACACTCCGGCGAACAGGCTCGGCGGGCGCAGCCACTCATTCGCCAGCTGTTCGTTACGCGCACCGGCCTGACGCTCGACGCCGATGATGACGCGTCGTTCGATCGCACGCTGTACGTCATTCGCAAGCGCATCGAGCGCGGCGTGCGCGCCCTCTTTGGCGCGGGTAACGCGGACTGCTACATCGCGAGCTTTTCGTCGCGCACGATCGTGTACAAGGGCATGCTGCGCGCGGAGCAGTTGTCAGGGTTCTATCTGGACCTGGCCGAGCCCAGCCTCGTCAGTGGCCTGGCGCTCGTGCACTCACGCTTCTCGACGAACACGTTTCCCTCGTGGCCGCTCGCGCATCCGTATCGGTTCGTTGCGCACAATGGCGAGATCAACACGGTGCGCGGCAATCGCAGCTGGATGCGCATGCGCGAGTCGTTGCTCGCATCACCACGCTTTGGCGACGACCTCGCGGCATTGTTGCCAATCGTCTCGGACGGACAGAGTGATTCCGCGTCGCTCGACAGCGTGCTCGAATTGTTGGTGCTCGCCGGACGTCCGCTCACGCACGCAATGGCAATGCTCATTCCCGAAGCATGGGAAGGCGACGCAACGATGCCTCCGGAGCGCCGAGCATTTCACGAGTACCATGCGTCGTTGATGGAGCCGTGGGATGGGCCCGCCGCGCTCGCGTTTACGGATGGACGGCAGATCGGCGCAATGCTGGATCGCAACGGGTTGCGTCCCGCGCGTTGGCTCGTGACGGACGACGACATCGTCGTGCTCGCGTCGGAAGCCGGCGCGCTGCAGATGCGCAGCGACCGCATTCGCACCAAGGGACGGCTCGAGCCGGGCCGCATGCTCATCGTCAACACGACACTCGGCCGCCTGCGCGACGACGAGGAAGTGAAGGCAGAGTTGGTGTCACTGCGTCCGTATCGCCGGTGGGTGGAGGAGCAGCGCGTCGCGCTTCCCGAAGGAGTTCACGCGATCGCAACTCCGCGGAGCGTCACCGCACTCGCGCGCATGCAACGCGCGTTCGGCTACACGCGTGAAGAGCTCCGCATGATCCTCGCACCGATGGCGGAGACGGGTGAGGAAGCGGTCGGATCGATGGGCAACGACACGCCGCTCGCCGTGTTGTCCGAGCGGCCGCAATTGCTCTTCGCCTATTTCCGGCAGCTGTTCGCGCAGGTCACCAACCCGGCCATCGATCCAATTCGCGAACAGCTGGTGATGTCGCTTGGCGTGTTCCTCGGCCCGCAGTCGAACCTGCTGGACGAGCGGCCGGAGCATGCGCGACAGCTGCGGCTCGAACATCCGATCATCAGCGAGGCGACGCTGGCAGCGCTCTGCGCGCTCGAGGAGCCGACCATACGTCCCGTCACGCTCGACGCCGTGTTCCTTGCGGCGGGCGGACCCGCCGCGCTCGAGCCGGCGCTCGATGCGTTATGCCGCGATGCCGAACGTGCGGTCCTCGCGGGCTGTGGCATCCTCGTCCTCAGCGATCGGGTGACGAGTGCGGAGTGGGCGCCAATTCCGTCGCTGCTCGCGTTGTCGGCTGTTCATCATCATCTCGGCCGCAAAGGCTTGCGTGCAAACACCGGACTCGTCGTCGATACCGGTGAAGCGCGCGACGTGTCGCAGGTTGCGCTGCTCATTGCGTTCGGCGCCGGGGCAGTCTGTCCATATCTCGCCTTCGAGACACTCGGCGCCATGGTGCACGACGGAGAACTCTCCGGCGTGAAGGATGAGGCCAAGGCGCGCGCCAGCTACACCAAGGCAGTCGGCAAGGGGCTGCTCAAGGTGTTGTCGAAAATGGGAATCTCCACGCTGCAGAGTTATTGCGGCGCGCAAATCTGCGAAGCGGTGGGACTCGATGCGTCGCTGGTGGCCCGCCACTTCAGCGGCACGTCATCGCGCATTGGCGGTATCGGCCTCGCGGAAGTGGCCGAAGAGACTTTACAGCGCCACGCGTTCGGATTTGCCGAGGTCGAGCCGGCGCTCGCGCTGGATTCGGGGAGCACATATCACTATCGCGTTGACGGCGAGCAGCACAATTGGAATCCGCGCACCATCGCCGCGCTGCAACATGCAACGCGCAGCGGCAGCGCCACGACGTATCGCGAATTCAGTCGTCTTGCGGACGAGGAAAACGCGCGGTTCACGCTGCGCGGGATGCTCGACTTTGTCGAGCGCACACCGGTTCCGCTGGCGGAGGTCGAACCCGCGACGGCCATCGTGCGCCGCTTCGTTACCGGCGCCATGTCGTTCGGGTCGATCAGCAAGGAGGCGCACGAGACGCTCGCCATCGCGATGAATTCGCTCGGCGGTCGGAGCAACACGGGCGAAGGTGGTGAGGATCGCGAGCGGTTCGGGACCAACCGCACCAGTGCGATCAAGCAGATCGCGTCGGCGCGCTTTGGCGTGACGGCGGAGTACCTCGTGAATGCGAAGGAGCTCCAGATCAAGATTGCGCAGGGCGCAAAGCCGGGTGAAGGTGGTCAACTGCCGGGCCATAAGGTGGACGCGGTTATCGCGCGCACGCGCTGCGCGACACCGGGCGTCACGCTCATTTCTCCCCCGCCGCATCACGACATCTATTCGATCGAAGACCTCAAGCAGCTCATCCACGATCTCAAGAACGTCAATCCGTCGGCGGCTGTCTCCGTCAAGCTCGTGTCGGAGAGTGGCGTGGGAACCATCGCTGCGGGTGTCGTGAAGGCGCACGCGGATCTTGTTTGCATTTCCGGCGACGGCGGCGGCACGGGCGCTGCGCCGCTGTCGTCGATCAAGCACGCAGGAATTCCCTGGGAGCTTGGGCTGGCGGAAGTGCAGCAGACGTTGTTGCTCAACGACCTTCGCGGACGCGTGCGTCTCCAGACGGACGGACAGCTCAAGACGGGGCGCGACGTCGTCATTGCGGCGCTGCTTGGCGCGGAAGAATTCGGCTTTGCCACGGCGCCGCTCATCGTCGAAGGCTGTGTGATGATGCGCAAGTGTCACCTCAACACGTGCCCTGTCGGCATTGCGACTCAGGATCCTGTGCTGCGCGCAAAGTTCACGGGACAACCTGAGCATCTCGTCGAGTATTTCTTCTTTGTCGCGGAGGAAGTGCGCGAGTACATGGCGCGCCTCGGCTGTCGCACGATGGATGAGATGGTTGGTCGCGCAGAGTTGTTGCGCGCAAACGTTCCGCAGGCACACAGGAAGGCACGGCATCTCGACCTGTCGTTGCTGCTGCATGTTCCGAGTCGCGCCGCCATGGACGGCAAGCCCGCGGCGCGCCGTTGCGTCACTGGGCAGAATCATGGGCTCGATCGTTCGCTGGATCACCTGCTCATCGCGCGTGCGGAACCGGCGCTCGAGCGCGGTGTGCGCGTAACCACTGCGATCGACGTCCGCAGCGTTCACCGTTCCATTGGTGCGATGCTCTCTGGCGAGATCGCGCGCCGCTTCGGCGCCGATGGTCTGCCAGAGGGAATGATCACCATCAAGTGCAAAGGTTCTGCGGGACAGAGCTTCGGCGCGTTCGGGGCGCGCGGTATTTCGCTGGAGCTCGAAGGAGAGGCGAACGATTACGTCGGCAAGGGGCTGTCGGGCGCGCGACTCGTTATCCGCGCACCGCACGGCGCGCACTTCATTCCTGAAGAAACCGTGATTGTCGGCAACACGGTGTTGTACGGCGCCACGGGCGGCGAAGCGTACTTCGGTGGATTGGCCGGCCAGCGCTTCGCTGTACGGAACAGCGGTGCAACCGCCGTTGTCGAAGGCATTGGTGATCACGGATGCGAGTACATGACGGGTGGTGTCGTCGTCGTCCTTGGACGCACAGGTCGCAACTTCGCTGCTGGCATGAGCGGCGGCATGGCCTTCGTACTCGACGAGTCTGAACAGAAAGAATTCGCGAGCCGTTGTAACAAGACGCTCGTCGAACTGCTGCCGGTGGAGCGCGCGGAAGATCGCGCCCTTCTCCGCCGGCTCGTCGAGCAGCACGCGAAGTACACGCGCAGTGCGCGTGCGCGCTCCTTGCTGGCGCGCTGGGATCACGCCATCCGTGATTTTGTCGCCGTGGTGCCAACTGAATATCGGAACGCGATGGCTCGGCGCGACGATGAGGCGGCGACGATACGAGCGATCCGGTCGGAGGGCCAGCGCCATGGGTGATCCGAAAGGGTTTATCACGCTTCGGCGGGCCGCTCCATCGCGGCAACCCGTTGCGACGCGCGTTGGACACTGGCACGAATTCTACGCGCCGATGGAACAGCACGACGTCATGGAGCAAGGTGCGCGATGCATGGACTGCGGTGTCCCGTTCTGTCAGGGCGACACTGGCTGTCCCGTGCGAAACCTGATTCCCGAATGGAACGACCTCGTCTATCGCGGGCGGTGGCGCGAAGCGAGCGACGCACTTCACTCGACGAACAATTTTCCTGAATTCACCGGGCGGCTGTGTCCTGCGCCCTGCGAGTCTGCGTGCGTGCTCGGCATCATCGACGAGCCGGTGTCGATTAGAAATATCGAGCAGGCCATCGCCGATCGCGGTTTCGCCGAAGGATGGATTGCGCCGCAGCCGCCGCGGCACGAGACCGGACATCGCGTTGCAATCCTTGGATCAGGGCCCGCCGGCCTTGCAGCGGCGCAGCAGCTTCGTCGCCTCGGACACTCGGTTACCATCTTCGAGAAATCCAATCGGCTTGGTGGATTGCTGCGTTACGGCATTCCTGAGTTCAAGATGGAAAAGGCCGTGCTCGACCGCCGCCTCGCACAACTCTCGGCGGAAGGCGTGGTGTTTCGCCCGGGCGTGCACATCGGCGTGCACGTGCCGTTCGATATTCTGCGTCACGACTTCGACGCTGTACTGCTCGCGATGGGCGCGCAGCATCCGCGTGAGCTGGATGTGCCAGGCCGCAAACTGGGCGGCGTGCATCTCGCCATGGACTTCCTCACGCAGCAGAACCGCCGCACCGCGGGCGACGTCGTAGATCCTGCAACCGAGATTACTGCGAAGGGCAAGCGTGTCGTCATCATTGGCGGCGGCGATACGGGCTCCGACTGCGCTGGCACCTGCCTAAGGCAGGGAGCGCTCAGCGTGCAGCAATTCGAGCTGCTGCCGCAACCGCCGGGTGAGCGTGCGGGCTCCACACCGTGGCCGCTGTGGCCAATGAAGCTCCGCACGTCGCACGCTCACGAGGAGGGGTGCGAGCGCGACTGGAGTGTGGCCACGACATCACTCTCTGGCAAAGGTGGCCGCGTGCGCGCGCTCCACGCCGTGCGCGTCGAAGCGCGTGCTGCCGCGGGAGGACGCATGGCGATGGCGCCTGTCGCTGGCACCGCGTTTACGATCGACGCGGATCTCGTGCTGCTCGCGATGGGGTTCGTTGGGCCATCCGATCCCAAGCTGATCTCGACACTCGGTGTGGCGCTCGATCCGCGCGGCGCGATTGCAACCGATAGCACGCATCACACGAACGTCGATGGTGTCTTCGCTGCGGGCGACGTGCGCCGAGGTGCGTCGCTCATCGTGTGGGCCATTCGCGAAGGCCGCGACGCAGCAGCCGCAATACACGCCTATCTCGACGGGCGCCCCCTTCCACGACCCCACGCATAGCAGTCATACCTTGCGGGTGACGCCAGACGAGGAGGCTACGTCCACTCCTTGATCTTCTCGCCTTCAGCGTCCTTGAACTCGCCGCAGACGATCATGATCAGGTCGATGAGCGCCCAGATGCCAAGGCCGCCAAGCGTGAAAAGCTGGAGCACGCCCGTGCCGTACTTGCCAACGTAGAAACGGTGCGCGCCGAACACGCCGAGGAAGAATCCCAGCAAGGCTGCCGGCAGGATGCGCTTCTCTGTCGTGGACGCGCCGGGATCGTACTGCATCACTCCGCAGGACGTGCAGACGACGGCCTGCGCGTCGATCACCCGCGAACAGGCGTGGCAGTACTTCGTGGGTCGTTCGGGGAGGTAGGTGGCCATGGTGCGGACAATTATCTCTTGTCGCCGCGTTTACGGGAAGGCCTCGACGAACGCGGCCCGCGCGACGTCAGGCCGGCCGCGACGACCATCGCCAGCTGCCCGCACTTCATGTACAGGATCGCCCGCATATGGCGCGTCCACCCGGCGTAACAGTTCCGCGAGCGGATAACGCGCGGTCGCGAGCGAATAGTGAAACTTGCCCAGCGCCTCGCGTGCGCCGGAAAACCACACGGTCACCACATCAGTGCTGGAGAAGTAGCGGAACGACGACCGATACACGAGGTCGCGTAAGGGCTCGAGCACACCAGCCGCAAGCAATGGTGACGGAGAGACCGTCCACGATGTGCCGTTGGTACTCCGCGCAAAATACACGGCGCTCCGGCTGCAATCGCTACCATCAGGAAACGCCGCGACGAGCGCCCAGTACTCGTTCCTTGACTTGATGTATTGAACGTCCCAGTGCCACGGCACGCGCTTCGGGATGGTGAGGTTCACCGCCTCGGGCGCACCCCACTTGATGCCGTCGCGCGAACGGCGTTGCGTCAGCGATACCGCTGACGCGTGCACTTTGCACCCACCGGCGACCGCGTTCACCGCCCACATGCGCCACGAACCATCCTGCTCGCGCACGACCGCCGGTGATATGACACCGTACCGCGCGTCTTCCACAACTAACGTCGGCACACTCCAATCCGAGCCCGTGTGACTCGTCTTGAGGTAGATCTCGTCCGACTTCAGCGTTGTTTGGCGATAGTACAGACGCAGTTCGTCGCGCACTGGGTCGAACGACAGATCCGGATCGGACAGGTACGCAAGTTCGGCCGGCCGGGCGAGTGGATTGGCCACACCAGGGAGTGGTCGCCAGTCGTCTGCCCCATTACCCAAGTACCCGGATGGATTCTCGAAGGCTGGGTCGCCTTGGGGATATGGCGTGGCGACGTACCAGTACCGATTGCCGCGCCAATCGTGCGGGAACACGAGCGCATCGGGATGCACCATTTCGCCGCTGCCATCATACGTGATGACTGGCAGCGACAACGGCTCGACGATTTCGTTGCCGATCCACGGCGACGGATCGTCGAGCTGTGCGGCCTCGGGTACGAGCGGCTCGCTCGGCTCGTCAGGCGTGGCATGACAGGCGAGCAACGGCAACGAAATGACGAGTGCGCCGATAGCCGTGATTCGGAGCATGACGTTGTGTGAGACACTGCGTCCATTTGTCCGCGCTGCGCGTGCTCCATCGCACGTTCGCGTTCGGTGTCGAGACGGCAGTTGGGTGGGAACCGAACTATGCTATATAATCGGCATTCCCGATAGCCCTCTTGAGCCCGCCTATGGCCGATGCTCTGCTGCCATGGCAACTGGCATGTCCGACAGGTGCTCCTGGACGATCACCCAACGCCCCTGCCGGCGCTGGAATACGGCGGTCCACGCGCCAGCGATGACATGCGGCTCCCCGCGTGGCGTAAGGTGAGGAACGCGGTACGTCGTGGTGATGACGGCGGCGTCAGGCGCCAGGACGTCGACGTGCATGGCGCCCCACGTCCATTTCGGGTCGCGCATGTTTCGTCCGACGTTGTCCCAGAACGCGCGGATACCGGCCTGAAGCGAATCGCGTGATGCCGAGACCTGTCCACCGCTCGCGGAGATGACGTCGCCGGTGGCTGGGTAGAGACTCATGAGCCGCGACACGGCGTCGCCGGGCCTGGAGAGATCGTATGCGCTGACGATGAGGCTGCGCAGTGTGTCCGTAATTGCGGCCCGTTGCGCGGGCGTCACCGCGGCCCGTTCCTGTGGGGCGCATGACACCAGCGCGCATAGCCCGAGACCGATGAGCGCGGCATTTCGTGCTCGAGTGTTGGCTTTCATTTCCTGGATCGAAGGGAGGCACGTCACGCGAACGTAGGGACCACTCGCGCGACATTTCAAGGTGTCCAAAAATGGATACAGTTGCGCGGATCAAAATGTGGCCCCATCATTCGCTCTCGGCCCACCGCCATGCATCACTGTCAGGAGGTCCTCATGAGAATGAAAGGCAACGTCACCATACTCTCGTTGGCTCTCGTGCTCAGTGCGTGCAGCAAGCGACAAGAGCCGACAGCCGCACTTTCTGATGATCTCAAGAAAGATCTCGCGGCCGCCTCGGCGTCGACGAAGGATCTTGTCGCCGCGCCGCAGAACTATCAACGGATGCGCTTCGTTTCCGCCATCGAGCAGTCCGAGGCGACTGTCGCAAAACGATCGAAGCCCCTGCGGCATTCGGCTCACACGGCGCCCAACGTTGCGCCGGACCCGATGGCGGCAATGATGTCGAACACGCCGATGACCGTTTCAACTGTGTCGACGTCTTCCGCTGAGTCGGCGGTCACGGTACGCACGGCGCCAGAAGCGGCGGTTGTGCCGGTGGGGCGGACAACCGAAGAGGGCGGTGGCGGACTTGGCGCCCTACTCGGCGGCATCGTCAGCAACGTGGTGATTCGTGGCGGACGTGTTGGCGACGGCAAGTGCGACCCGCGTACTGACGCGCGCGCAAACGGCACCATCGCCAACCGGCCCGATTTCTCCATGCCAATTCCGACTGGCCAACCCGTGTTTGGCCGTCGCAGATAGTCTGCTCGTTGCTGCATCTCATCGGGCCTCCCTCACGGGAGGCCCTTTGCATTCCCGGCAGTTCCCTTCCATTTACCCGGTTCCCAAACGGCCACGCGCGATTTCTGGTACCATTTCTTGATGCGCCTTGAACTCCACCCGCCGAGGATTCCGATGCACGCACTTCGAAGTCTGGTCTTGATCGCGTTGGCCAGCGTCGCTGTCCCCGCGCTGCTGGCTGCGCAGGGTCGCGGTGGCGAGCCGCCGAAAAACCTCCAGGTGTTGCCGAAAGACACGCCGCGCCCACAAGTCATCGCGTTGATGAACTCCTTCACGGCGGCACTCGGCGTACGGTGTGAGCACTGCCACATGGAAGACGCGAATGCTCCTGCTGGTGGACCGCCGCCGGCCGGTGGTCCGCCGGGCGCCGCTCCAGGCGGTGGTCGCGGCGGTCCACCACT
>JBDTMO010000075.1:0-12940 GCA_039934235.1 bacterium
CGCGCTTCGCTACATGTGCACTATCCATCGCAGGGCTCAATCGTCGCCCATCGCCGGAATGGCGCCCTTCGGAATGGGATGCTCAGCCGTCATTGGCGGAGTGAAGCCGAAACGCCGCGCCAACCCGTGCCGCCATTCGTCCATCACCTCATAGAACGTCGGGATCACGAGGAGCGTGAGCAGCGTGCTCGTTAGCACACCACCAATGATCGCAACACCCAGCGGCGCACGGAACTGCGCACCCTCGCCACGACCAAGCGCCACCGGAATCATTCCTGCGATCAACGCGAACGTCGTCATGAGAATCGGGCGTAGACGAATTGCACCCGCCTCGATGAGCGCTTCGCGCAACGGCTTGCCCTCCTTCTCACGCGCCCACTTCGCAAAGTCGATCAGCAGGATGGCGTTCTTCGCCACGATGCCCATCAACAGGATCACGCCAATGAGCGACATGATGTTGATCGTGTTCTTCGTGATCGACAATGCAAGCAACACGCCGATCAACGAGAGCGGCAACGACATCAGGATCGCCAACGGATCGAGGAATGATCCGAACTGCACGACGAGGATGAGATACATCAGCAGCACCGCCACACCGAGCGCGGTGAAGATCTGGCCGAACACTTCCTGCTGCCCCTGCGCATCGCCGCCGAGCGAGAACTTGATGCCCGGTGGCAGCGTGAGCTTCGACACCTTCGCGATGACGTCGTTCGTCACGTCGCCAGTGGCACGGCCCGACGTGTTGGCTTCCACCGACACAACGAGATCACGATCGAGATGGTCGATGATCGCCGGACCAACACCCTGCTTCACCGTCGCCAACTGGCCAAGCGGCATCGTACTCGGCGCACCATTCGGCCCCTGCACGACGAGCGGAAGCTGACGCAAATCTTCCGCGTTTCGGCGCGATTCAGGCTTGAGTCGCACTTCCACATTGCGCATCTCGCCAGATGGATCCTGCCAGTCGCCCGCATCGATGCCGGCAAACGCCGGCCGCAGTGCCTGCGCGATCTGTCCCACCGTCACGCCCATCGCACCCGCGATGCCGCGATTGAGATCGACGTTCAGTTCCGGCTTCTGTCCTTTCGTCGAGAGACCAATGTCGACCGCGCCCGGCGTGTTCCGCACGATGTCGAGCACCTGCTCGGCCACCGTGTTGATGGAGACGAGGTCGTTGCCGCGAAGCTGGAACTGCAACTGCTTGCGTCCCCCGCCGAAGTCACTCGTGAACACCGAGAGCTTCACACCGGCAACGTTCTTCATCTCGCCGCGAAGCGTCTGCGCAAACTGCTCGGCGCTTTCCTTGCGGTCATCCTTGGGAATGAGGCGCACATAAATCTGGCCCTCGTCCACCGTGCCGGAAGCACCACCGCCCAGCGTGGTATAGGTGTACTGCACTTCGCGGTGATGCCGGGCGATGCGGGTCGCCTCCTGCGCCTTGAGCCGCGTGTACGCGAGGTTCGATCCCGGTGGCGTTTCAATGGCGATAGTGAACTCCGCCTTGTCGTCCTCCGGGAAGAAGCCAACGCCAACGGTTCGGACCGGTGTGATGAACTGGCCAAGCTTGCCCGAGAACGCGAGCATCATCACGCCGAGGAAGGCAACAACTCCGATCGTCGAGACGCCGAATTTCGCGAAGCCGCCAAGTTTCTTTGACGTAAGGCCGAACACCAGGATGCCCAGTGCGACAAGCGCGATGAGCAACGCCGAGAGTCCGCCAGAGAACAGCGTAAACGAGGCGAAGAACGTCCCGACGGCCAACGCCGCCATGGCCGCACGGTGATCGAGCGCCCACGCGATGACGCCGCGGTAGTTGTTCGCCTGACGGTTGAACCAGTGATTGAACTTGTCGAGCTTCTTCGTGATCCAGGGCTTCTGCTCCTCAGTGAGGTGCGGATCGGCCCAGTACGCGGACAACATTGGATCCAGCGAGAAGGAGACGAACAGCGACACGAACACCGAGCACGCAATCGTCAATGCGAATGGCTTGAACCACTGCCCGCCAACACCAGGCATGAAGCCGATCGGCAGGAACACCGCGAGAATCGAGAACGTCGTCGCCGCGACGGCGAGTCCGATTTCGTCGGTCCCCTCCATCGACGCCTGAAAGTGATCTTTACCCATTTCTACATGGCGCACGATGTTCTCGCGCACCACGATGGCGTCGTCGATCAGGATGCCGATCGCCAGTGAAAGTCCAAGCAGCGACATCGTCTCGAGCTTGAAGCCCAGCGCCCACACGGCAATGAAGCTCGCCAGCACCGACACAGGCAGCGCGAGACCGGTGATGACCGTCGAGCGCCACGAGTTGAGGAAGAGGAACACGACGAGCACCGTCAGGAAGGCACCCTCGATCAGCGCCTCTTCGACGTTGCGCACCGCATGCGTCACGCGCACACCGGTGTCTTTTACCAACTCGAGTTTCGTGCCCTTGCCAAGCGTTGGTTGCATCAACTCGACACGCGCGCGAATCCTGTCGCTCACGTCGGTCGTGCTGTAGCCCTTCGACTTCTTGATGTCGATACCCACGGCCTCGCGATCGTCTGTTCCGGTGCCGAACAACGCCAACGTCCGCGGCTCTTCCGTGCCGTCGCGGATCGTCGCAACGTCACCGAGTCGCGTGATGATGCCATTCCTGTCCGCGACCACGAGCTGCGTGAACTCCTGCGGATTTTCCAGGCGGCCCTTGAGGCGAATGGAGCGTTCGTCCATTTCGCCGACGACGCGGCCAACCGGCGCCGCGAGGTTTTGCGCCATGAGCGCCTGCACAACCTGACCGACGCTCACTTGCGCCCCTTGCATGCGCGCCGGATCGAGCTCCACGGTGAGCTCGCGTTCCACCTTGCCGGCAATGGTGACTTCCGCGACTCCCGGAATGGAACGCAGCTCGCGCGTAATCGTCGGGTCCGCGAGACGCGTGAGCTCCGCCTGCGACAACGTGACGGACGATAGCGCCAGCGAGACGATTGGACGATCCGTATCGTTGAACTTCTTGATGATCGGCTCCTTCATCTCCGCGGGGAGATCGGAACGCTTGGCGGAAATCGCGTCGCGCAAATCCTGCGTCGCCTCGGCCAGGTCCTTCGAGAATTCGAACTCGATGATGATCTGTCCAAATCCGTCGTACGCCTTGCCGTTGACGTGCTTCACACCGCTGATCGACGCGATTTGTTCTTCGATCGGGTTGAGGATTTCCTTCTCGACGCCGTCTGGTGATGCACCAGGGTACGGAATGCCCACCACGACCACCGGTGGCGCGACATCCGGGAACTCATCCGTCTTGAGTTTGAACAGCGCGAACAGGCCGCCAATCGACAACGCCACCATCGACACGACGGTGATCAGCGGCCGCTTGATCGCAAAATCTGAGATGAACATTGAGAAACCCGTAGAGGGGGGTTTGAACGTCTGATTCGACTATTTCTTCACGGCTGCGGGCGCGTTCTTCACATCGGATGGCGATGACACTTTCACCGGCGTACCGATTGAAATGCCGCGCGCCGCACCCAGGAGAACCGTGTCGCCGGGCGCGAGGCCCGAAAGAATCTCCACGGTTTCAGCCGCGGCATCCCGAATACCGAGTGTGACTTCCACCTTTTCGATCTTGCCGTTGCGCAAACGGACAACGGTCGGCCGGAGACTACGCTCGTCCACCGCACTCGCCTGGACCATGGGCGCTGTCTTGGATTCCGTCGCCACGCGTCCTTCCGCGAACAGCCCGCCCACCAGCGTATTGCCGGCGTTCGGCAGCGCGACGGTGACCTTCACTTGCCGCGTCGTCGGATCAGCAACCGGATTCACGCGCGTGATTTTGCCGATGAACGAACGCGTGGGATATCCCGTGACCTTGAAGTCCACCGGCATGCCGACGCGCACTTGCGACAGCTGATCTGCCGGCACCGACGCCTCGAGCTGCATGCTCGCCGGATCCATCACGGTGAACAACGCGTTGCCTGGCGACACGACATCACCCGCGTTGACCTGCCGCTGCGCGACGACGCCGGTGAATGGTGACTGCACGCTGGCCTTGTCGAGAATCTTCTGCACGTTGGCAAGCACTGCGCGCGCATTCGACAGCTGCGCTTGCGCCGCAAGCATGCCGTTGCGCGCGCGCTCGACCTCACGCTCCGCAATGGCACCCGCCTTCTCGAGCGTTTCATTGCGCGAGAGATCGCGCTTCGCGATTTCGTAGCTGCTCTCCGCCGTGGTTACTGCAGACTTGGCGGACAGCGCCTGATCGCGCACGACCGATGCGTCAATCTGCGCGAGCGCCTGTCCTGAGCGGACCTGCTGACCCGCCTCGGCATACGTCTGCAATACCGCGCCCGACATCTCGGCGCGGATGGTCGCCTGGCGCTCCGGCATCAGTGAACCGGAAACGGCCGGGCCAGTCCTGATCTGCTCGGCCTTTACGACGGTGACGTTCTCCGGACCGACGAGCATCGTCTCGACCTTTGCGGTCGCAGCGCTCGCGTCGTCCGTTTTCTTGCATGCGGTCGCAGACAACACGATTGCAGCCAGAGTCAGCAGCGCCACAGTGCGTGGCGCGTGAATGCGGTGTTCCGTCATGGCGTGGGGCTCCCGATTTGTCCCGCGCCAGTCGAACCGGCGGCGGAAGATTGTGTCCGCTGCTGCTGTGGTTGTTGTTGCGGCTGTTGTTGCTGTGCTGCCGAGCGCTGTGCCGCGGCGCCTAACGCGTTGGTGTTGATGGGCAGGTCGCGAATGAGCGCGATACGTGCGCGCGCAACCGCGAGGTCGCGTGCTGATTGCGCTTGATTCGCCACGGCCTGCTCGAGGAGCAGACGCGACTGCGTCAGGTCTGTCTGCGTCGACAAGCCTTCCCTGTATCGAAGCTGGTCGATGGTGTACGCGCGTTGCGCCTGCTGCGCGGTACCGCGACTTGCGTCGAACGACGCCTCGGCAGCGGCGAGCTGGTTTTGCGCGACGCGTGTGTCGAGCGACGCAAGCTCCCTCGATTGCTGGAGCCGAGCGCGTGCTTCGTCGAGATTGGCCTGCGCGACTTCGACCTGGCCAGTGATTCGGCCGCCGCTGAACAGTGAGAAGGCGATCGAGCCACCGACCGTCCAGTTTTCGCTGTACTGGTTGAGCGACGGCAGGAAATTGTTGGGGAAGAACAGCCGCTGGTATGCCGAGGTGAGCGAGAACGTCGGCAGCAGGTCGGCGCGTGCCGACTTCAGGTTTCCTTCCTGCGCGCGCACTGCCTCTGCGCTTTCGCGCACAGGTGCGCGCCGGTCGGTGGACGTATCGTTCGCCGCCGCGCCCAACGCGTCTGCGCCCGTCGTCGTGCTCGCAGCGATGATGCTTGTAATCGCTGCTGGCTCATCGATGGGCGTGGTGAGCTGGAGCGGAGCGTCGAGCGGAAGATTGAGCAACTGCTTGAGGCGCAGGTAGGCGACGTCGCGATCGCCGCGCCGGGTAATGAGCACGGGGCGCTGGTTGTCGCGCGACACCGTGGCGCGGAGCAATTCGAACTCGCTCTGGTTTCCAACCTGTCGCGCGACGCGCGTTTGGCGGAGCAGTTCTTCCGTTTGCGCGAGTGACGTGTCCGCGATGGTGACCAGTCGGTCCGCCAGCACGGCGTCGAAGTAGGCTTGCGTCACATCGAGCGCGAGTTGCGCCCGCTGCGAGCCGAGATCGATTTGCGCCGACCGCTGCTGTGCGTCGGCAGCGGCTGTCTGTCCGGCCGTGCGGCCACCCGAATACACGCTCTGCGAAACCGAAAGGCCCAGCGTGTAGGCGTTGCGCGCGCCAAAACCCACCTTGGAGAAGTCGATGCCCTGAGCGGCGGCGCAGGTGGATGCTTGTCCCAGCGCAGCCGCGCGTTCCGCGGGAGTGGCGTTCGCGGCAATCTGCGGCGCACAGACCGATTGTGGCTTGGGCGCAGTCGACGTCGTGCTGTCGGATGAGCCGCTGGCCAATGCGGAAAACTGCGAACGCAATGTGCGCGCGTACGCGAGGCTCGAGTTGAGCTGCGGATAGTATTGGCTGCGCGCCTGCTTGAGCTGTCCCGATGCGCGCGTTACGCCGGCGCGCGCGATCTGGAGTGCTTCGCTTTCACGCGTGGCGAGACGAATCGCCTCGTCGAGCGATAGCGTCGCTGGTGGCGACCCTGCCGCCGGCTGTTGCGCTCCGGCGATGACAGGTGACGTGACCGCGAGCAGCAGGCCGAGCACGCGAGCCCGGTGCCTGTATCCTCGGGTCCGATCGACATTCATTGCGGTGGGGGATTCTGGTGATGGTTGAGTCATGCTATACGAGGCCGCGATTTCTTCTTTACGGGAGACCCGGCAGTTTTCTTCACACCGATCATTTGAAGGAAACACTGCACGTACCGACACGCGGCCTCGTCGAGTGGCGGATACACCTCGGGTACGAAACTGCGAGCGATGGCATCGCTCATGACGGTGCCCGTGAGCATCACGGCGGCAGCGTCGACATCGGAATCCGGGCTCGCCATGCCGCGTTCCTGCAGGCGGCGCAGGTAGGCGGTGATCGTGTCGTGCACATTTCGCCGACCGCGGCGGGCAAACTCGGCGGCTTCGGGCCGCTCCTCGATTTCGCCCATCGTGTGCACGAGCATTGGCCGCATTTGACGAACACGATCGAGGCTGGTCTGCACGAACTCGGTGAGTTCAGCTTCTGGATCCATGGGATCCGTCGGGAGCTCGATGGTCTGGGCATTGGCGCAGTGTGGCCCCAGTACGGCTTCGAGTAGCGCGGCCTTGGATCCAAAGGTTCGAAAGAGGGTGACTTCATTGACGCCGGCTTCGATGGCGATGAGGCGCGTCGTCGCGCCGCGGAATCCATGCTTGGCGTACACACGGGCGGCGGCTTCCAGGATTCGTTCTCGGCTAATCATGAGGAAGGGCAGTCTAGCGGAAACGGATGTGTATGCAAGTACCTACTTACATACACGTGCGCCTGCCAGCTCACCGAATATATACCGAAAGAAGGGCGCCGCAACTCGCGTAGCCCTACGCTAATCTGGACCAATGTATGGCGCTAGTTCATTTTAAGGCTTAAACTAAATTATAGAGTGGCGCTATTTCAGATTAGACCGCAAACCACAAAACGGGGACGCATGCCCGGAAACCTCGTCGCGCAGACATGGACGTACGATCCGACCTTGGACGCCCCACCCAAATACCGTCGCGCATGCCGCTACGACGCGTTCATTCCCGTGCCCCTGACGGGACTCTCATTCAGTCTCGAGTCATCGGTCGCCGGGCTGGTCTCCGATGCCGAGCACACGATCAGCGCACTCAACGCACCGGCGCGTCCGGCGCTTGCTCCACTCGCACGCCTGCTGTTGCGCACCGAATCGATCGCCTCATCCAAGGTGGAAGGAATGCAACTCGGCGTTCGCGAATTCGCGCGTGCCGAAGCCAAGGTCGAATCAGGCGCGCGCGTTGGATCTTCGGCGCTCGAGTTGCTCGCGAACGTCGACGCCATGGAGCTCGCGGTACACGACGCCGCGTTGGTCGAGCGTTTTGGCGTCGACGACATCGTCGCCATCCATCGCCGGTTGATGGCGCCAGTGCCAAACTCGCGTATCGCCGGCCGGATACGCGACACGCAGAACTGGATCGGTGGCAACGATTACAACCCATGCGGCGCTGACTTTATTCCGCCACCGCCGGAACACGTTGCGGAGCTCCTCAACGACCTGTGCGCTGCGGTGAATGACGCATTGCTTCCGCCGCTGGTACAGGCCGCGCTCGTCCATGCCCAGTTCGAGACCATTCATCCATTTTACGACGGCAACGGGCGCACAGGGCGCGCGCTGGTACAGGTCGTACTAAGACGCCGCGGACTCGCGTCAGCGTACTTGCCGCCAATCAGCGTCGTGCTCGCTGGCGCGCGCGACCGCTACGTCGCCGCCCTCACGCGCTTTCGCGGCGACGGCGTCCAGGATTGGATCGAGTACTTCGCTGGCGTCACGCGGCGCGCGGCGCGCCTGGCACGCTCGTATCTACGGGCCGTCGATCGCATGCAGGACGATTGGCGCTCGATGCTCGTCGAGACCGCAGCGCCGCGCGGCGGCGCAGCGGCATGGGTCGTGATTGACGCTTTGCCCGCGCATCCGATGATCACCGGTCCAGTGGCCGCGGCGGCGACGGGCCGCGCGAAAGCCGCCGTCTATCAGGCGCTCGAGCAATTAGAACTGGCGGGAGTGCTCACGGCGGTGACGACGTCTAAACGCAATCGCATCTGGGAGGCAGCGGGATTGCTCGACCTCATTGCGCACATGGACGCGGGCGAAGAGATAGCCGATCTGGCGCCTTGAGCGTCGGTAACTCCACAGGAAGTCTTCATGTCGCGCGAAGCCGTCGTAAAACAATGCATAGCCGTCATTGTTGTAGCCGCTATACCAGAATAGCACTTCGCTCTTTCCATCGGCGTCATAGTCTCCCGCGTCAACCAATTCGAGGTTGACGCCGAGCGCATGGACAACGTTGTCCAATAAGAACCAGTGCGCGCTCCATTACTCACCGGGTGGACCATCGCATGTATTCAGGCGCGCATCGAGCTGGAGAGCAATCAAGGTCCGCCCCGCGCGATCGCGATACGCGGCGTCTACGACGACGTTCGCCGCAGAATACGCGAATGGAACGCGTTTCTCAGGATCCCTGGGGCAACGGTCGGCCGGTCCCGCAGCCTTCTTGAATTCGCTGAACAGTCGGTCGCGAACTGACGAAGCGGGCGAGAAAGACTTCCAGTGGTCCGGATCGCTGACGTTCCCTGGCGTGACGAGTTTTCCTCACTCTGTACAACGCGTGTTGTCGGTGAGTGCTGCCAGTTCGCTACAAGGGCAACTGCTCTATCGCGGATTTCGCAGAAACGGCGCGGATACTACTCCAGTTTTTGGGTTTATCCGCGCGTCTCCGCGCGTTTCCGCGTGATCCGCGATCAAGGCAGTTGCTGTTATCAAGTACTCCAAGCGCCGCTCACGCAGCCTATTCGGAAACTGCAACGACAGGAACGGCGCGGCAAAACAGGAACCTTCGCGCACTGCGATTGCTCTAGCACGGCGATGATCGGCCCGGTAATCCGCGGGCCTATCCCGAATCGGAGTGACACACCGACGGTGAGCGCAGACGACGGACGCCCGCGCCGTCAACATATTTCGCGGGAATGGAGCGCGTCGCCCGCGGCGCGCTTGATCGGCGCTACTTGGCAATCGGCACCGGAATCGCACCGCCCATCTCCTCGAGGCCCATACCACGAGACATCGCGATCCACTCCGCGCGCGACGTCACTGCTGTCGTCGAATCCCGATAACTCGCCAGCGCACGAAGAACCTCCGTACGCTTCGCTGATGACGGGATCGACGGCGACGCCAGGATGTCCGACACGACATCGTGCAACGCATGCAGGTTGTCGAAGATGATGGCCGCATCGGGATAGCGCTCCGTGAATCGCGGCGCGATCGCCGCGGACATCGGCATCATCGCCGGCACGCGCGACGAATCCGCATTCATCGCAAAGAAACGTTCGATCGTTAGATCGACCGCATGCCGGCGTTCCACCGTCTCGTCCGACCGCAGCAGCGCATCATACAGTCCCATCTGCAACCAGTGATACGACCAGACAAGCCGATTGAAGCGCGGCGCTGCTCGGCGAAATGCCAATGAAAAGCCCTGCCCCTCCATCAACTCCATCGACTTGGGCGCGTCGCTCAACGCAAGGTCTGGTCGCGAGCGATAGTACCGGAGCGCCTCGCGGATGCGTCGCTCGCGCATGGCGGGAGACAACCGCCAATCCGCGATGATGTCGTAGAGCTGGCGATGCAGGGCATGCGCCCACTCGAACGTCGCAATGGCCTCGGGCAGCTCGACACCATATCTCGGCGCCACCGCGTGCTCATCGAGCGGGACACTCGGCGGTTCGCGCAACAATCGCGATGTGATGAACGTGTACTCGCGACCCTCGAGACGCATGGCAGCATCGCCCGGATGCCTGAGCAGCGTTTCCGAAATGATTGCGTGGCCATAATCGAACGCATTGAACAACCGGTCCGCGTTCTCATAGCCTCGGCGAAAGACCCAGTTGTCCGGCGCGCGCAGATAGCTCTGCTCGTACGGTTGCCCGTGCGTGCAGGCCTGCGCGAGCACAAGCAATCCGATCGTCGCTCGACGAATCACGGGGTCGGCCTCCGCGGCGTAGGAATGCCGAAGGTCGCGCCCATCGTCACGGAGTTCGACTGCAGCAACCCCACGAAATGCCGCGCAATGCCGACATCCAGGATGACTTGCGGCGTCCATTGATGACGAATGCCGATCTCCGCGCTCACGTCAGTCTTGGCGAAGAGTCCGGCGAAGCGCTCCGCAACCACATCAGCACTCACGAGTGTCGAGGAAAGCGCGAAGGCGTGATCGACACCAAATCCCGTCATCCAACGCATGCCAACGCTGCGCGCAACGTCGAACTCCTGTTGCTCCACGCGCGCCGCGACACTCGCACCACATCGCGCCAGCGTGCGCGCGGCGTCCGCGCCTGGAATCGCGTCGCACGGCGGGTCGAACGGAATGACCGACACCGGACAATCCGGCGGCGGCGGAATATTGATGGCCCTCGGCAACGCGCAGACGTTCACCTTGGAGCTGTACGTCCCATACGCCACGTTGACGTGGGCGCGCGCGATTGGAAAAGTCTTCGTGGCTATTCCTTTTACCGAGTATGAACCGATCGGCGCCGAAAGCGCCCCCACTGGCGCGATCCACTCGCCGGCAATTGCCACCGCTGGCCACAGACGTCGTTCAATGCCAAACGCGTGCAACGCACCAACGGCCACACCACCCAACCCGGAGCGGCGTGGGACGTCGGGCTCTGGCGAGTCGACGACGATCAAGGGCGCACGGAACTCGATCTCACTGAATGGCGCAAAGCCGTACACGAGCTTGGGCTCCATCCGCCACCGGCGCACACCACTGGCGACGCGCTCGAAACGCAGGGAGGGAAGTTGCACCTCGAGTTCATACCGCGGCGCGGGAGACGCATCCTCCACGCGCGTTGGCCGCCCTGCGTCGAGGTTGTAGTAGCCGCTCTGCGCATGCGCGATTGCGTGGCATGCGAATGACAGCAACACCGTTGTCGTGAGAAGGCGCATCGCGAAAGAAGGGAACCTGTCGTCCTGAGCGGTAGCGAAGGACCTGCACCTGCCGTAGCGCTATACAATAATGCAGGTCCTTCGCTGCGCTCAGGACGACAACAGTAAGACTACTTCACGCGCAACTGTACCGTTCCCTTGAAGCTCCGGACGACAATCCTCGCTCCGCCCTGCCCTCCACCGGTGGTCAGCGTCATCCCCCGCCCCTCACGGCCTGCAACCGGCCGAGCGCGCGACCACTGATTGTCGATGGCACCGGTGATCGTCGCGGCATCGATCTCGGCATCCATCTTTACAGGCAGCTGAATGTCGATTGGCCCACTGTGCGTTTCCAGCTCGAGCGATGCACTTCGTGCAAGGCCGCTGGCAAACACGATCGACCCGGTGGTCGACTCCAGCTTCGCACGTTCGACCTCGCCGCCACTGGAGCGAATGGTGCCACTGATCGTGGACGCACCAATGTCCTGACCTCCGTGCAGCATGATGTCACCAGTCGCCGTCTTCGCACGCAACCATTCGGGCGAGCCATCCACCGTCACGCTTCCGTCCATGCTTTCTGCGCGGAGCTCTTTCGGACTGCCATGCACGGTGATCGACCCGCCGACGATATTGAGATCGAGACCGCCGGTCACGCCTGTGACATCCATGTCCGCGCTGCCGCTCTTGAGCCACACGCGCGCCGACCGCGGAACGTGCAACACGAGCTTCGCATCACGGCCTGAAGTCTCTGAAGGCATTTCGACAAACGTCTTCATGCCGGTCGAACGCTCTCCCGGTGGTCCGCCGTACATCTCCACCCGCGCGCCTACCGGCACCACGCCGGTCATCTCGACGCTATCGCGATCCCATCCAATGACGCGAATGTCGCCGACGGGCGCGAACAGCCGTAGCGAAACGGTCGGCATTGCGGCGTGCCCGAGATTCACCTTCTGCTGCGCGTGAGCTGCCGCGAGCGGCAACCCACTCGCGACGACACAGGCCAATAGCAGCCGGGCATGGCTCATGTGCGCGGCGCCAATTCGGTCGCTCGCCGCAACAGGTCGATCTTGCGCTCATAGTTCGACGCAAACAGCGCGACCAGCGCACGATTGGCAGGATCACGCGCCAACGCGGTGCGCGCTTCGGCGATGGCCGAATCGGCGATGCGCAGGCTGCGCTCCACCGTGGCGACGGTCGACGGCGCGAGCGAATCGCGTCGTTCGTCGAGCGTCCGCTGCAATGCCTCGACACTCCGCGCATAACCATGCTCGGCCGACGCGAGCCGAGCGGGTAACTCGGCACCCGGCGCATCCGGGCTAACGGCAGCAGCCGGTGTGGACGCTGATTGCAGCGGCGTGTTCGGGCGAAGTACCAACGCCGTGATCACTGACGATGCTACGGCGATGATAACTGCCGCCGCAGCGAGATGCCGAACATTCCACCCGCGCACGCGCGTTGCGCCACCCGCTCGGCGTGGAGTCAGCTGGCCACGGATGTCCAGCCACAAGTCGTCCGGCTGAGCAATCTCGCGCGGCAACGCGGCAGACGCCGCACCGAGTGCGGCGAGGTCGGCGTGTCGCGACGCACACTCCGCGCACGACTTCATATGGGCGCGCGCGGCGGCCGAGTCGGCGGAGTCGAGCGCGCCGTCTTCGAGGTCGCACAGTTGATCGAACGTAAGATGTTCCGTCATGGGCTGAGAGTCTTGATGAGAAGCTGGCGCGCGCGATGCAGCTGTGCGCGCAGGGTACCCGCTGCGAGTCCGGTCATGCCTGCAATTTCCTCGTGCGAGTAGCCTTCGACATCATGCAACACGAACGCGCGACGCAC
>JBDTMO010000076.1:0-12819 GCA_039934235.1 bacterium
CCGCGCTCCGTGATCGACATCATCGCGCGGAACAGGCGACGGTGCCGCTCGGCATAGAACATCGAATCGTCCACGACTTCGACCGCGCGCATCACTGCGTCCTGGTCGATCAGCATCGCGGCGATTACGGCCTGCTCGGCGTCTTCGCTATAAGGAGGACGCCGGTCGCGGTAAGGATCACGCCCGTGGGGCGTCGGGGCGATCGAGTATTCGTCGGGCAAGCTGAACGTCTTCCCAGGTAGGGCGTTTCCATGCCGGGTTCCGGAGAAGCGCGGCGGGATGGTAGGTCACAATGAGCGGAACACCATAATAGCGGTGGATCTGGCCGCGCAGCTTGCCGATGGTGGTCTTCGTCTCCAGTAGAGTCTGCGCGGCAAACGTGCCCAGCGCTAGAATCACCTTGGGCCGCACCAACTCGATCTGGCGAACAAGGTACGGTGAGCAGGCCGCAACTTCCTCCGGCAACGGATTTCGGTTGCCCGGAGGACGGTGCTTGAGGACGTTCGCAATGAACACATCGTCACGACTGAGATTGATCGCGCCGATGATCTTGGTGAGCAACTGGCCTGCCTGTCCGACGAATGGCACCCCCTGCTCGTCTTCGTTGGCGCCGGGCGCTTCCCCGACGATCATGAAGTCCGCGTTCGGGTTTCCTGTGCCGGGCACCGGGTTCTTGGCCGTCGCATAGAGCGGACAGCGCGTGCAGCTCGCCACCGTCTCGGCAATGGCGACGAGTGAATTGAGCTTGAATGCCGGATCGTCAAAAATCGCGCGGCCCGCGCCACCCACGACCAGCCCGGCTGGAACATCCTCGAGATTCAGGACAACCGTGGCTGACTCCACGACTGTCTGCGTCGACGGCGCGTGAAGCCCCGACTGCTGTGTTGACGCGGGCGCAGCTCCGCCCGAAACTGACGGGCGGGTTTGAGGCTCATCCTCAGGAAGATCCACAATTGCCGGGGTGCCGATCGACGGCCTCGCCTCCGGCGCGCCCCCAGCGGCACGCACGGCGGCGCGCCAGTCTGTCGTTTCCGGCGCTTGTATCACCGGCGCCGCTCTCGCTGCGCCGAGTAGCTTCATCGCCTCTTCGACGCTCAGCGAATCGAGGACAAGCTCGCTCTCGCCCAATTCGCGCCGCTGCTCCAGATAGCGCCGCAGTGAATCCTTAGCGTCCATGCAGCAACTCCTCCACGCGATCGAGGATCTCTTCAGCGACTTGCCGCTTGTCGAGCAACGGAAGTTGTTCGGGGGCGGACCTGTCGCGGCGTACGAGCGTCACGCGATTCGTGTCGACGCCGAATCCGGATCCCGGCTCGTTCGCTGCGTTGAGCACCACCATGTCGAGATTCTTTCCTTCAAGCTTCTTGCGCGCGTTCGAAAGCAGGTCGTCTGTCTCGAGCGCAAATCCTACAACCACTGAGCCAGGTCGTCGAGCGCTCCGTGTGGAGACGAGAATATCGGGCGTTTCGCGAAGCTCGAGAACCCGAGGCCCGCCAGTCTTCTTGAGCTTTCCGGCCGCCTTCGTCGCGGGCTGGTAGTCCGCGGGAGCCGCGCTCATCACCAGAACGTCCGACGCGCCGATTCGGTCCGCAACCGCATCTCGCATGTCGGTGGTGGACTGTATGGGTACGTGCGTCACGCCGACCGGAATGGGAACCGCGAGCGGACCAGCGACGAGCGTGACGTTCGCGCCCCGGCGCCACGCCGCGGAGGCGATGGCAACGCCCATTTTGCCGCTGCTGTAGTTCGAGAGGAAGCGAACAGGGTCGATGGGCTCGCGCGTGGGCCCCGCCGTCACGAGCACGGCTTTGCCCTTGAGCGCTGAGTCCTTTTCCAGAATTCGGCCAACGTGTTCGAAGATCGTTTCCGGCTCCGGCATGCGCCCGGGTCCACTGCCCTCGCCGGCGGCGAGCATGCCGTCGTCGGGATCAATCAGCGTGTAACCAAGCGCGCGCAAATGCGCGGCGTTTGCTTGTGTCTGAGCGTGCGCCCACATCCGGTCGTTCATCGCCGGCGCCATCAGGACAGGGCACTGGGCAGCCAGCAGGCACGCCGTGAGGAGGTCGTCCGCCTGACCCGTTGCGGCGCGCGCCATGAGATCTGCGGTCGCGGGCGCTATGACGATGGCCGCTGCCGCGCGCGCAAGCTTGATGTGCTCCAATGCCCGTCCGGCATCGAACAAGCCCGTATGCACGGGACGGCCTGTCAGTGCCTCGAACGTGACTGCGCCAATGAACTCACTCGCTGAGCGCGTGAGGACCACGTCAACGTCGGCGCCCGCTTTTACCAGCAGCCGGGCTAACCACGCGCTCTTGTAGCTCGCGATTCCGCCAGATACGCCCAGGAGGACGCGGCGACCAACGAACGGACGAAAACCAGTGGCTGTCACCGCGCGGTGGGTAAACGGTGAACGGTGAACGGTGAACGGTACGAGCGATCGGAGTTACCGATCACCGATCACCGTTCACCGTCTACCGTCCACCAAAGAATTACTCAGCCGAGCGGCGGCGGGGAATGACGCGATAGTTGATGTCGCCGCGCGAGAGCTCCTCGAGGGAGCGCGTCGTCAGCTTCTTGTCGCGTGAGCCGGAGCCGCCAGGAAACTCATTCAGGGCGCGGGCGTACTTCGCGGCAACCAGGACGCCGAGGTACTTGTTGGCGGCGTGCTGTGCAATCTCGATCGGTGTGAAAACTCGCATGACTCTGTGATCAGGGTGTGTTGTTCTCTATTTCCAACTCGAGGCGCTCGATGAGCAGCGCCACTTGTTGCCGAAGATTCTTGACGCGCTCGCGGCTCACGGTCTCCGCATCGATGATCGATCCGACGCTCGCAACAGCGCGCTCCAGATCGTCGTTCACGACGACGTACTCGTACTCGCCGACCTGCTGCAACTCCTGTAGCGCCGACTGTAATCGTCTGGCAAGCTGCGCGGGGCTCTCCGTCTTCCGAGCGCGCAACCGGTCGAGCAGTACTTCTGCAGACGGCGGTAAAATGAAGATGGTCACCGACTGTGGAAAGGCGCGCATGAATTGAATCGCGCCCTGCACGTCGATGTCCATCACGACCTGCTTTCCTTCTCCCATGACACGCTCGACTTCACGGCGAAGGGTGCCATACAGATTTCCATGCACCACTGCCGATTCCGCGAACGCATCACGCTCCCGTTCGGCAATGAACTCCGCACGGGATATGAAATAGTAGTCGGTTCCCGGAATTTCGCCGGGTCTGGGTGTTCGCGTAGTGCACGACACCGAATAGCCCAGATCCGGTCGGCGGGCCAGCAGAAGCTTGGCGATGGTCGTTTTGCCGCCACCAGAGGGAGCGCTGAGGATCACCGGAAAACCGGCCGACCCGCTCATTCGAGGTTCTCCACCTGCTCCCGAATTCGCTCGAGTTCCTCCTTCACCAGCAACACGTCGGCGACAATTGCGGAGTCGTTGCCCTTACTGCCCGTGGTGTTCGCCTCGCGCAGCATCTCTTGAAGCAGGAAGCCGAGCCGCTTCCCCACGCCGTCCGGTTGCGCAGACGCCAGCGCCGACCGGAACGCATCGATGTGTGCGCTGAACCTTGACAGCTCTTCCTGTACGTCCAGACGGTCTGCGAGCAGCGCGATTTCCTGCGCGAGCCGTCTCTCATCGACGGCGAGCCCATCAGTCAGTTCCTTCACGGCATTACGCAGGCGGTCGCGTTGCTCGATCACGCGCTCGGGGGCGCGCACGGCAATCCGCGCCAAGGCGCTCTCGATGAGCGCGAGGCGATCGTCCAGGTACGACGCAAGCCGGGCCCCCTCGACGGCGCGCATGGTGAGCAACGATTCGACTGCGCGATCGACGATCGCCACGAGCTGTGGCGCCGCGTCGGGAGTGAGTTCCTCACGCGCAGCGCCGGCAACGAATACGTCAGGAAGTCGCAGGATAGACGCGACATCGAGCGTGTCGTGTAGTTCGAAACGCTGCTGCAAGGCGCGCAGCTGTCCGACGTACGATGCAAAGCGCGTCTCGTCGATTGGAAGCGTCATCGAACCTTCGATGTCTTCACGTTCGAAGCGCGCCGAGAGCGTGACGTGACCGCGGGTGACACCGCGCCGCATTGCGTCGCGCACCTCGCCCTCCCAGCGCGCGAGGGCGCCGGGAAGCTTGATGGACGGACTGAAGAAGCGATGATTCACCGAGCGAATCTCCACGCTCACGCGAGCTTCGCCAACCTCTCCGTCGGCTGAGCCGAACCCCGTCATGCTCCGTATCATATCAAGTCGCCTAAGTTACGGCGCAGCAACATCTTTGTCAATTCCAGAAGTCCCAACGCACACCGTAGAACTGCGTCTGCCGCGGAAAATTGAACCCCGGAACCTGCGAGTACTTTTCCTGAAGCAGATTGCGGAACTGATATGATACAACCGCTGTCTGGACGCGAATCTCCAGCTTGAAGGTGATTGCGCGATACCCGGGCGCCGTGCGCGCGGTATCCAACGCAACGGGAAAGCGCGTGCTCGACCGGTACTCGTGCGCCAGCGACGCCAGCAGTCCGAAATTTCCCTTGGGAAACTTGTCCAGCAAATTCGTCTGGATGTAGAGTTCGCTGCGTGTTTGATACTGTGGACGATAGAAGCCCGTGGAATCGTTCCACTTCAACGCCCATGCGTCCGCATTGATGGCGCGCCACAAGCGCCCGCGAGCCGTCACCATTCGGCCGGTCGCCTCACCCTCTGTCTGTACCGCTGAAGCATGAGCGTACTGCGCATCGAACTCCGCCGGTGCGAGCAACGTTGTAGGCCCGCGGCGCAGCATTCCCGCGGTGAACCACATGTCGCGCAAGTGTACTCCCGCCTCGGCGCGCAAGTTGGTTCTGGCGGCAAGTCGATAACGCGTCACCTCGCTCGTATCGACAGCCACAAACGGACCGAGCCCTCCCACGGAAAACGCGCCAGTTTCGTCGAGCACGGTTCCATTGCGCGGTTCCACGAACAGCCGATCAAAGTCTCCGGCACCCGTTCGAGATGCGGATCCGATCAGAGCGATCCTGTCGAGCAAGGAGAGCTTGATCGTTCCTTCCGTTCGCGACGGATTGAGATAGCTCTGCCCTTCAGCGAACACTGATGCCGACAGAATGCCGCTCGACCCGGAGGCACGTCCCGACATCACATGCGATGTTCGCTGTCCGCCAACACGCACGCGCTCCGCACCACTGAGGCGAAGCGCGCCGCGCGACACGCCTCCCGTGAGCAAATACTGGCTCTCGTACGCAAGCGAATCCGACAGCGCGCTCAGGGAATCAGTCGCCGAGGGCAATGACGAGGACAGATTCGTCGATGTGCGCGCGGAGCCACGGTAACTATTCGCCGACGCGACAACCTGCATCCATCGCCCCGCGTCGGGATCACCGTTGCCAAGGCGCAAATAGGAGGTCACGCGCTGCGTCTCGATACCTGGCACCGTGTCCCGTGTTTCTGCGACATCGCCGGTGCCGGACCACTGCGCTCGATTGCGATGGCTGCGCTCCATGAGCGCGTCAGCACTCCATGGCCCGTGCGTGATGCCGCCTCGCAACATCAGGTTCAGCACATCGGAAGACGGAAGGCGCGAATTGGGCTGGGTTGTGTATTGCTCCGCGGCCACCTGCAGCGCTTCTCCGTGATCATACCGCCGCCCGAACCAGGCGCGATACAGATTCGAGTTTTGGTCACCGGTCGCGATGTCGGCGCGCGTATAGGGAATGGTTCGGTCGACACGCCAGGTACGCGCGTAGACGCGCACCTCTTCCGCGCCCCGCTCGATGCGGACCTCCTCCAGCGCATGCAGTGGCAGGTCATTCGCTGCGGCGACGCCACGGGCGCGTCTATCCATCGGATCGAGCTCGAGGCCATCAAGAAAAATCCGAACGCGGCGCAAGTCACCCTGCGATGCGATCACAGCCGGCGCGGCGAGAAAGCCTGTCGCGAATTCGGTGAGACCCGGAACCCGCCCGAGCAGATCGATCAACGTGAGAGCCCCGGTCGCGAACATCGCCGTGCGATCGTAGATGCGCGGCATCCCGATCTCGAGAATGGGTGGGGCATCAGCTCGAGCCAACGGAGCCTTGATCGTGTCCGCCTTTATTTCGGGAAGCGGCACGATCGACATACGCGTCGAATCGTTCTTGAGTATGGAGTCCGCCTTGGGAGGAAGTGGGACTCGAATGGTATCTGTTCCCGCCGGTGGCACGTTGCGGCGGCCACTCGCCGTGTCCACGCGCGTGCGTGCCGTGTCACGACGAACAACGGTGTCGGGCCGTACCGGGACCTGCGCCGCTGCGCGACCAGGCAAAACGGCCCCGGCAAGCGCGCCGAGGCCGAAGAGGACGATCCACAACGACCGGCGCAGGGTCACCCGGCGCGCCCTCGGACGAACTCGACGAACGTGCCGACGGGAACACCGGTGGGTCCGCGAGGCACCGTTCCCAGATCGGACTCGGTGTAGGCGGTGCCTGCGATGTCGAGATGCACCCATGGGTAGTCGCCGGCGAATTCCGCGAGGAAAAGCGCCGCGCTGATTGTGCCGGCGGGACGACCTCCGGAATTCCGGATGTCGGCCACGTCGGACTTGATCAGATCCTTGTAGTCATCCCACATGGGTAACTGCCACCCCGGCTCCCCAGCGCGTGTTCCAGCGCCGAGTACTTCTGCCACAAGATCGTTGTTGTTTCCGAGCACACCCGTCGCGGTGTGTCCAAGGGCGATGACGCAGGCGCCGGTTAGCGTTGCGGCGTCGATGACCGCAGCTGGCTTGAAGCGACTCGCATACGACAGGACGTCCGCGAGCACCAAGCGGCCTTCGGCATCGGTGTTGATGATTTCGATGAACTTGCCCGACATGCTCTTCACGACGTCGCCCGGTTTGAACGCCGTGCCGGATGGCATGTTCGTCGTGGAGCCAACCAGCCCGACGACATTGATTGGCAGCTTGAGGCGCGCGATTGCTTCCATGGCGCCGAGCACACCGGCCGCGCCGCACATGTCGAACTTCATCCACTCCATCCCCTGCGCAGGCTTGATGGAGATACCACCCGAATCAAAGCACAGACCTTTGCCCACGAGCGCCACCGGGGCGGCCCCGACCGCACCGCCGGAATACTCGAGCGCGATGAGCTTCGGATCTTCCTGTGGAGCGCCCTGCGCGACGCAGAGGAGGCTGCCCATTCCCTCCTGCTCCATTTCCGCGCGACCGAGCACCGTGACCTTCATGCCGTGCCGAGCGGCAATGTCTCGCGCGGTGCTGGCCAGAAAGTCGGGCGTGCAAAGATTGCCCGGCATCATTCCCAAGGTCCGGGCGAGCGAATGCCCTTCGGCAATCGCAGTTCCCGATGCGATGCCCTGCTCGAGCGTTGCTGCATCCGCGCCATGGATGCGTGCGCTGGCCAGCGGTGCGCGGCGCTCGTCCTCGGGCGGCGCCGTTTTGGTGTCTGTGTAATCCCACGCACCGGCAGAGAGACCAACCGCGAGTGCCTCGGTTTCGCGAGCGTCGAGCGTGCCCGCATAGAAGGCGAGCGAACCGCTGCCCATTCGGCCGGCCTGTCGAGCGGCGATGGCGCCCGCCCGGCGCAACGCACTTACGCGATCTGTCGCCTTGCCAAGCCCAAGAAGCATCACGCGAGACGCGCCAACCGCCGCACCGGCGAAATGGAGTGTCTCGTCGCGGCCGCCGCGAAAATCGCGTCGCTCCAGGCTCCGCGCGAGAACGCCACCAAGTGTGACGTCGAGTGCGGTGAGCGCGGCATCGAGCGCGCCGCCACTGGGGAGCGCGACAACCAAGAGCGAAGCGTCGAGCGCGCCGAGATCAGCGGGCCCCGCGGAGAGCGTTAGCGACATGGTGCCGGGTGAAAGGTCGAAGTTGGGCGGGCGCGCCTCGCGACCATCCCACTGATGATGTCGCCGCCGAATGGCGACGTGTTCACGTACGTGGCGTCAGGCGTCTGACGCGCAACGTTACAATGACGCGGTTGCTTTCGAACGCATGCCTCAGGCCGCCCATCGCGGGGCGCCGGGCTTCCGTCCGCCCTCTGGATTCGCGCATATGGCTGCCTGATCGGAGAGCGGTGTGTCCGTCGCTCGCCCAGTTGTAAGACCAATTTCTGTCGAAGTGTGCCTGTAGCCTGAACAAACTACCCGGGCCACCGAATGCCAGCAAGCGAACTCCCCGACTGCGGCCGGCTCATGTCCGGGTGAGCGAGCGGGATGTTGCATCGCCCACACACAAAACCGTGCGGCGCGAAGGGGCGGTCGCCACGTGATGACCCTGCGGCGCTGACGCTCTGTAGCCCCTTCGTGCTCGCCACATCCTGCTCGGCGGCGTCCGCTCGGACATGTTCATCGCCGGCCACTCGATCAAGCTCGTCGGCGCTGAAACGTGCAAGGCGACACGATCGGTTCCGCGATGGAATCCGTATTTGCTGGGCGGTCTGCCTAGGGGCGACGCGCCGATCACACACTGATCAGTGTGGATCTCCCACCAGGATCACGAGAGGTGCGGATCTGGTTCGACTCAGCGACGTACGCGCGAGGAAGATGCTTAGCCTGCTCGCGCTTGCCGTTGCTATCGCGATGACGCGCGGCCCCGTTCTCGCCGAACGTCGCAAGCGTTCAGTCGCACGCGCATAGCACGTTGCGCGGACCTGCTAAATACCCGGGACGAGACTCGAACTCGTAAGACCATCGCTGGTCGGGGGATTTTGAGTCCCCTGTGTCTACCGATTCCACCACCCGGGCAAGCCACCGCGACTTCGCAAGATCACAGTTCGGCAAAGATAACCTCGGTACGCTGTGCAACAAAAGAGCACAGAGCGCCACTTTGGGCGCCCTGTGCCGATTGCCACTCGTACAGCGAGACGAACCTTGCAGTGGGGCGTTAACTGGCCGCCCTCTGTCCCTAGATCAGGTAGCCCTTGTTGATCGTGCCACCGTCGTAATTGTTGTTGATGTTATCGACAATGGTATTCAGTTCGGAGAGCGTAAGTCCTGAAGGCAACGCACCGCCACCAAGGACAGAGTTGGCGAGCGCCAGAACCTGGCTCACTGTTGCTCCAGCGAGCTTGCCCTGATTCAGGTGCAAGCCACCAAGGCCGGCCTTGGTGATGCCCTTGTTGGAGAAGTCCACCGACAGCTGCAGGGCAAGAACCTGCCCGGCAAACACACCAGCGGGTGTGCTGAGCGGGTTGGTCACGTTGCCGCTCAATACACCGGGTGTCCCACCGGCGGGCAGGAAGTTCTGGATGGCCAGGGCGCTCGAGAACTTGGAAGTCTTACCGCCGCCGATAATGACGGACGAACTTCCGTACACAGCCGACCAGTTGCTGGCGAGAATCTGAGCGGGATTGCCGCCATGTGGAACGGAGCCCCAACCGCCCTGCGTATAGGTCGTGAAGGCTCCACCCGTCGTGTGATAACCAAAGTCGATGGTGTTGTCGGTATTGCCGGCGATCGCCACTGAGGCGCCGCTGCCATTGCTGTCGACGGCACCATTGCTGCCGACGAGACTCGGCGAAGCGACATAGCCGCTTGGCGCTACGACCGTCACGGTGTATGTGCCCGGTGTCAGATTCGTGAACGAATAGAGACCGGACGCGTTCGTTGTGGTCGAGGCCCCTGTGCTGAGCTTGACGGTCACGCCAGCGATACCAGCCTCACCGACATCCTGCAGGCCGTTCGAATTGACGTCGTTCCACACGAAGTCACCGAGGCCGCCGAGTTGGTAGAAGCCAAAGTCGATGGTGTTGTCCGTGTTGCCAGCAATCGCGGTAGAAGCTCCGCTGCCGTTGCTATCGGTGCTTGGCGTCCCTGCGCCGGTTGGGGAAGCAACGAACCCCGCAGGCGTTGCGACGGTTACCGTGTAGGTGCCCGGAACCAGGTTGGCAAAGGCATATGCGCCAGAGGCGTTCGTCGTGGTCGTCGCGCCGTTGCTCAACGTTACCGTGACACCGGCGATCCCGGGCTCACCGGAATCCTGAACGCCGTTGGCGTTCTTGTCGTTCCAGACGAAGTCGCCAATCGCGCCGAGTTGGTAGAACCCGAAGTCGATGGTGTTGTCGGTGTTGCCGTTGATCGTCGTTGTCGCGCCCGCGCCGTTGTTGCTGTCCGTGCTCGACGTGCCCGCGCCAGTCGGCGAGGCGACGTATCCGCTTGGCGTTGCCACCGTCACCGTGTAGTCGCCGGGCAGCAGGTTCGTGAACGCGTACGCGCCGTTGGCGTCCGTCGTGGTGGTGGCTCCGTTGCTCAGGTTGACGGTCACGCCAGGGATTCCAGGCTCGCCGCTGTCCTGCACACCGTTGCCGTTCACGTCATTCCACACGAAGTCGCCAATTGCGCCCACTTCAGGCGGGATCGGGGTGTTCGTGAATTCCACCAGCACACCGATGATGTTGGGTCCGCCTGTCTGGCCAGTGACGACTGTGCCGCCTGCCGCCGTGGATGTCGTAAACGCGGCGCCGCTGGTACCGGTGCGGACTTTCGTCGTGATCTGGCTCGTCGACGTGTAGCCGGCCGGAACAAGCTCCTGCAGCGTGAAGTGATCGGTCGTCGACGTGACGCCGCCGCCCGTCCACCAAAGCCGGAGACAGGTGTTCGGTTGCACCGTGTACACAAGACTCGTCGGGCTCGAGGTGACGACGTTCGTTACCACATCGAGCTGGACCTGCACCGCCGGCGGATTGACCGTGCCGGTGGGATAGTACTTACAGACCGTGAGATTTTCGAATGACGCCGCGGCGACGTCAGGCTGGCCGACGCATGTTGCCAATGATGTACAGCTGTCGGGGAACGCGTCGAACGCCGCGGAGCCGGGCTTTGCGAGCGGGGCTGTGGACTTCACCTGCTCGGAGCAGGAAGCGGCCAAAACGAACAACATGCCCACCGCGATGATCGCGTGAAGGCGCCGAACTGGGAAACTCATGCGAGATCTCTGCGTCAATGGTGGAGTACGCCGCAATCGAAGAAGGCCTTGATGCAAGCGCGCTGAGCAACTGACATAACCGCTTGTCTCAACAGGAAATCCGGATCCGCAGGTCGCGAAGATTCCGAATGAGACGCGAGCGCTGTGGAATTGTGTTGCGCACGCGCATCATGCCGCCAAATTTTGCTAGAAGGCCATTGGCGACACGATGCGTCAAGTTGGCAAGGCCTGCGCCCATGCATCAGATCGCCAACCCCGACCTGCGTCACGAGGCTTAAGGTGTTGCTAGGAAACGCCTTGCACGAAGCAGGGGACGGGGCCTGCGTCTGACAGCGAGTAACGGGCTTTCGGAGCCGGTGTGCGAGTGCACTACATATGATGTAGCGTGATAGCGACACAATTGGGCGGCAAATTGCGTCAATCGCGGATATCGGCAAATACACGCGTCAACAAAAGCGACAGGGCGCCGAGTGGGCGCCCTGTCCAAGGTACTTTTGCGTGAATGTTGTGTGTCTACGGCGCGTCCGGCAACTTCGCACTGCTGGAGTCTGGCCGTGCGCGCGTGAGATCCTGCAAACGACGTCGTACCTGCTCCTGCAACGCCATGAACTTGGCTCGCTGCAGCGGCGTCATGAAGGATGCGAACTCTTTTTGTTCTTCCGCCTGTAAGTCCAGACGACGCTGCTGCACGCTGTGGAGCTGCTCGAGTGCTGTGGCGATGTTGCCCTGGTTTGCTGAATCTGAGAGAATCTCCGCGCGCATCGCGCGGCGCTGCGCGACCTCGGTTTGCGCAAGCATGCGACGTTGTTGATCGAAACGCTGACTAGTGCGTTCGATTCGCAGCATCTGGTCATCGGTAAACCCGATCCGCAGCTTCGCCACTCTCCACAAGCTCCGACGAATTTGCTGTTGCAATAGTTGGTTTCTTTGACTCAGTGGAGCGTCAGGGGCAAGCTTGCCCCGTTCCTCCTGCTTCTCTTCCTGCTTTTGCTCTTTTTCAGCACGACGGAGGGCGCGGACCGCGCCGGGCCGAGTTCTCACGCCGCTCTGCGCGTCGACTGAGCCGGCGAGCATCGGCAGCATAAATACCACCGCGAACAACCATCTGTAGCTCATGGCGTCGCGCGGCGTGGGGACGCCGGTGCAATGGGCGCGAGTGGCGAGTTGTCCACTTCAACGGAAGGGACGGCATCGAGTGCCTCGATATCCTTGAGCAACGACGCGAGCTCCCGATCGCTGAGATCGTTCAGCGAACCTCCGCCCATAGCCAACTCGCGGGCTGCCCCGCTAGGCGCAGGCGCAACCACCGCGGTCGGATCCGCGATCCGGACCGGTGCTGGTGCGATTGGTGTTGCTTCAGGTACACGCTGCACGCTGACGTCGGGTGCACGACGTGCGGGTACGTCAACGGACTTTCCGGAAGGCGCGGTCAACACGGGCGTCGGCGCGATTGTCGTCGGCTCCACGCTGGTTCGCCGCATGACCACAACCGATGAGCCACCGCCAACAAGCAGTGTGATTGCGGCCGCGGTGCGCCAACCAACCCATGCGCGGCGGGATGGTGCGCGATAGGCGGGCACCGCGGCAACTATCGCCGCGACGTCCACACGCGGGGTGCGGCGAAGCGACATGCGCAGGTCGCGCAACAGTGCAACCTCCGCCTGGCAATCGGCGCACGCCGCCACGTGGGCCTCGACCGAGGCGCGCGACTCGGCATCAAGGCGCCCATGCACCAGGTCTGGCAATCGATCACGAACGTCGGCGTTCGGGCAATCAGTCATCGAGAAACTCCTTGATGGCGCGCATCGCGTTGTGGTAGTGCACGCGCGCGGCTCCTTCGGTCGTACTGGCCACGTCGGCTATTTCCTTGTACGACAATCCTTCGTTCACCCTCAGGAG
>JBDTMO010000077.1:0-12779 GCA_039934235.1 bacterium
ATGAGCTTTTCCGGAAACTGATAGGGGCCATAGTTATTGGAGCAGTTCGTCGTGATGACGGGAAATCCATACGTGTGAAACCACGCACGAGCGAAATGATCGGAGGCCGCCTTGGACGCGGAGTACGGCGAATTGGGATGGTATGCAGTTGATTCCGTAAACTGCCCGTTTGGGCCCAGCGATCCGTAGACTTCGTCGGTCGAGACGTGCACGAATCGAAAGGCAGCGGCCGACGACGGGGAGAGCGATTTCCAATACTCCAGTCCAGCCTGCAGCAGGTTGAACGTGCCGACGACGTTCGTCATGACGAAGGCGGCCGGCCCGTCGATCGAACGATCGACATGCGACTCGGCAGCAAGATGCAGGACGGCATCGGGCCGATGTCCGGTGAAGCAACGCGCCAGGGCTCGCGTATCGAGCAGATTGACGTGCTCAAACACGTAGTTGGGGTTCTCATCCGCGCCTGGAATTGAATCCAGGTTTCCCGCGTACGTCAGCGCGTCGAGGTTCACGATTCTGTGCTCGCGATCATCGAGCAGCCGTCGTACCACGGCGGAACCGATGAATCCAGCACCCCCAGTCACGAGAAGCGTTGACACTCAGGGCGACGTTGAAGTTGGTCCATCGTAAATGCGCCACCGGCGATACTCCTCGAGCCCAATCGCGCGGAGGGGACCGAGCAGCAACTCGTTGTCTTCGAGAATCCAGCTGGCCTCCGCCCCGACGGCGCCGTAGGCGCGGCCCCGACGAAAGGACTCGTGCACGAAGAGCGGAAAAATGGAGCGGGTTCGGAACTGACGCTTGATTCCAAGTGCCATCACGCGTCCGGTGCGCAGCTTCGACTTTCCGAGCAACAGCTTGAAGACGCCCGTTGGAAACAGTCTACCGTTCTTGATGCGCTTCAACACCTGGTTGAAGTCAGGTACGATGAGCATGAAGCCGGCAGGCTGCCCGTTCACTTCGGCAATGAACGCAAACTGCGGGATGAGCAGCGGTTTGAGGTCTTTCGCCATCAGGACGAATTCCTCTTTCGTCATTGGCACGAAGCCCCAGTTCTCTTCCCATGCCGCGTTGTAGACATCCCAACACAACTCGAGCTCCGCATCCCAGCGCGAAAGATCGAGGTCGCGAAAGGCGAGGCCCGTGCGCGTCCTGGCACGCTCCGCGAAAGCGGTAAACGATGCCGGCAACTCATAGCGCTCGTCGGCCATGGGGATGTAGTACGCGACGAGATCCTTTGCCTTCACCTGGCCGGCGCGCTCCAGCATGGTGGCGTATGATGGCGGATTCCACGGCGTCATGAACGTTGGCTCGACGTCGAATCCGTCGATCAGGAGGCCACAGTCGTAGTTCGTACTGGGCATTACGGGCCCGCGCATGACGTTGAGCTTCCGCGCCGCGAGCCATGCACCAGCCGCTGCAAAGAGGCGATCGACGACCTCCTGGTCGTCCACGCTTTCGAAGAATCCCCAGAATCCGACGCGATCGCTGTGAAACCGGTTGTGGGTTCGGTTCTCGATGGCCGCAATCCTCCCGACGACGCGACCATCACGGATGGCGAGAAACAGCTCGCGTTCGGCGTCCTTGTAGAACGGCTTCTTGCGGTCGAGCGCGTCGAGCACGGTCATCCTGAGCGGAGGCACCCAGTGCGGATGGTCCTTCTCGTTGTAGATCTGCCACGGCAGGTCCACGAAGCGGCGCAAATCCCGTCGTGTATCGACGGTGATGATCTCGAGTGTCACAGACGTCGTGGGGTTGATGGCTACCATGTTGAAGGCGCAAAGGTAATACTCTGCTTCCATGAGCGGACCACTTGCGGGAAGCACGCGCCCGGCACAGACCAGCTTGACGAACGACGAGGCAATCAGTCGCCTGCCGCTGCTCATTTTGGCCGCGTACCTCCTTGCGACGCTCGTGCCACTCGTGCGCTGGGCCATGACCGGCGGATCGTCGATGGCCGCAACCGCCCACTTCGGCGCGCTCGTGCTTGTGTTGACCGCGGCGCGCGGACGCGGCACACAGGCAATCCGCGACTGGATTCCGTTGGCGCTGGGCCCGTTTCTCTATGTGGAGTTGCGCTGGATCATCGAGGCAGTGGGCCAGTCACACGCAGACGCGCTGGTTGCCGGCTGGGAATCCGCGCTGTTCGCATCCGACCCGTCCGCCGCGCTCGCTCGGCTTTGGCCCTGGTCGGCGCTGAGCGAGGTACTTCACCTCTGCTACCTCTCGTATTACGCGCTCGTGTATGTGCCGCCTGCCCTGCTGTGGCTTCGCGGGCGTCGCCGCGCGTTCGTCGAGACAGTACTCGCGTTGGTCGTCGTGTACGCGATGTGTTTTGTCGCGTACGCGATTTTCCCAGTCGATGGGCCGCGGTTCATGCATGGACCGTCGGCTGCGCCAGACGGACCCATTCGCGCGGCGGTGGTGCGGTTGCTCGAGTCAGGATCGTCGCGAGGGACGGCGTTTCCGTCGTCGCACGTGGCCGCGTCCGTCGTGGCAGCGTTGTGTGCACTCCGGTTTCAGAGGCGAGTCGGTGTGGTGGTGGTGGTGCTCGCGGCTGGTCTCGCGTTAGGAGCGGTGTACGGTGGATATCACTACGCAGTCGACGTACTCGCCGGGATGGTGACGGGGGTGTTGGCATTTGCGGGGGCGCGGCTCATCGGACGGCACCGTAGCAACGTTCTGGATTCCTGGAACCTGTGAAGGGCGGCCTCTAACATTAGAGATCCAGTCATTTGAACCGCGGAGGTTAAGGCAAGAACTTTGACGGTTATTCAACCTCGGCAAAGTGCGACCGATGGGCCTCGGATCTACCCCTGCGCCCTCGATTCGACCCCTGAGTCCATACCGATCGCACGCAGCGCGCTGGCCGTCGCCCGCACGGCCTCTCTTAGCTGCTCATCCGTATGCTCGCTCGACACGAAGAACCGCAGACGCGCCTCGTCGTTCGGCACGGCGGGGCTGATCATCGGTTGCACATTGATGCCGTGTTCGAACAGCGCTTGTGACACTCGCACAGCCCGCATCGAGTCCCCAACAATGACCGGAATGACCGCCGTGCCGGCACTCTTGCCGATATCGAGCTGGCGCTCACGCGCGTACGCTGCGAACGCCTCTGCATTCGCGCGCAGGCGTCCAACCCGCTCGGGTTCCGCACTCAGGATACGTAACGCCGCCAGCGCTGCAGCTGCATTCGGGGGCGTGATGCCCACGCTGTACACGAACCCAGGCGCCGTGTACTTGAGATATTCCACGAGCGCGACACTTCCGGCGACATATCCGCCGCAACTTGCAAGTGTCTTGCTGAGTGTGCCCATCAGGATATCTACATCCGCACGATCGACACGCGCGTGCTCGGCAATGCCGCGTCCGGTCGCACCAAGCACGCCGAGCGAATGCGCCTCGTCCACCATGAGCATGGCGGCATGACGCTTCTTGACCTCGACGAAACGCGCGAGGTCCGGCACGTCGCCGTCTGCGCTGTACGCGCCCTCGATGACGACGATCGCGCGACGATGCCGCGCACGCAGCTCACTGAGCATTGCGTCACAGGCGGCCCAATCGTTATGCGGAAACGTGACCCAGCGCGCGCCAGAGAAAGCGGCTCCCTGTAAGGCGCTGTTGTGAATGAGCGCGTCACACACGACGAGATCACCGGGGCCAAACAGATGCGACAGCACGGACACGTTCGTGGCATGACCGCCGACGAAGACGAGTGCGTCGTCCGCGCCGAGGAACTGCGCGATTTCATGCTCCAGTTCAGCGTGCAGCGGTCGCTCGCCCGATGCGATCCGACTAGCCGACACTGACGTACCAAACGTGTCCGCAGCTTCCTGCGCCGCGCGCGTAACCTCGGGATGTCCCGACAACCCGAGATAGTTGTAATTGGCGAAGTTGAGAAGATCGCGACCAGCGACACGCGCCGTTGCGCCCGAAACCCCTTCATGAACTGCGAAGTACGGATTCAGCGTGTCGCCTGCAGTGGCCTCAGCGAGACGGCCGGTCAGCGCGCGGTATTCTGGCCACTGCTCGATCGGGTGTGCATCGGCGCGCGCATCGCGATCGGGCAGCGCATCAGGAACCGAAGGAAGCTCGTCCCGCACACCGTCGACGGCGCTGGCGAATTCCCCGATCGTCGCCGAGCGCCAGAGGATCGACGCATCCACCCGGCGTCCGAGATGACTCTCGAGCGCGACGACGAGACGCGTGGCCGCCAACGAGTCGAGTCCGTGATCGCGCAAGCTGGTTTCGGGACTCACCGCGCCGGACGCAAGTTGAAATTCGTCCGACAACCATTCGAGTATGAAGCCGAGCGATGGAGAGAGCGCCCGTTCCACTGCCGTTTCGTCGGGCTGGGACCGCGATGGCGGCGCGGCAAATTCCGTCCACTCTGTAGCAAGCATTGGATCGAGCGTGACGTTCGTGCGTTGTTCCACATCGCCAACCGCCACGTTCGCCCATGCGACGGCGGAGTCGAGGTTCTGCCCTAGCAGCGCGGCGCGTTCGTCGGCATGTGCAGTTCCGCAGCGCTCGAGTGCTGCTTCGAACCGCTCTTCAAATCGCGCGATCGCCAAGTCCGCGCCTGGCGTTCCGCGCACACGGGCGATGCGCGCCGCGGCAAGCATGACACCTTCTGTCACGGCGCCACCCAGCAGCAGCGACGCCCACTGATGCGCAGCCGCACGAATCGCCCCACGCGCCGACAACCGCTCCGCGGCTTGGCCGGCCGCACGCTCGAGGTGCTCGGCAATGTCTGGTGCGCCCAGCTTCTCGCTGATCAGGGCCTGCTGCGCGCCCGAGTCACGCATTGCTCGCGTGCCGAGGTGCACGAGCAGTGGTTCTGTTGGCCCTTCGAAGATTCGCAGCAAGCGCGCATCGCGAAATAGTTGCGACGCCGGGTTGTTCTCGATGTAGCCGCGCCCTCCGAGCAGTTGCATCGTGCCATCGACTGCCTCCCAGAGGAGTTCCGGCGCTGCCGTTTTGCAGACAATGAATGCGTCTTCGGACAGCGCGACTCCTCCATCGAGCGCATCTGCGACAATCGCCAGATAGGTGTCGAGTGCCGCTGCGGACGCTGCCATGCCCCCAATTCGCGCGCGCGTGGCAGGGTGATCGAGGAGCCTGCCCGAAGACACCGTGCGACGCGATGCGTACCGGTGCGACAACTGCATCGCGCGCTTGATACCGCCCAGGCACATGGCCGCCACACCAAAACGCGCGTGAAGAAAGGTGTCATGCGCGACCGCAATCCCATCGCCAATGTCGCCGAGCACCGCGTCGCGGCCAACGAACGCACCGTCGAGGTGCATCGTGTTCTGTAGCATGCCTCGCATGCCCATGGTGAGCGCTGCGTCGCCCACCCGAAGCCCGTGTGTTCCAGCGCCCACGACGAACGCTGTAATCCCACCGTCGTCGCCCGGCACGCGCGCAAACACGTTGAACACGCCAGCAACCCCGGCGGAGCCGATCCAGCTTTTCACTCCGTGAAGCCGCCATCCGTCGCCGGTTGGTACGGCTAGTGATTCGATGGCCCATGGATTCGATCCGGCCGCCGGCTCCGTGAGGGCGAGCGCGGCCAGGCGCTCGCCTCGCGCCAAGGCGGGAACGAGCGCGTCGCGCACCGCTGGCCGCGCATGCTGCAACAATGGCCGGACGCCGAGCGAGTTGTGCCCGCCGATGTACGTCGCGAGCGTAAGATCGATTGACGCGAGCTGCTCGACGACGCGCAACGCGTCGGCATGCGTCAGCGCAATGCCGCCAAGCGCGACGGGAGTTTGCAACCCGAAGAGCCCATGCGCTGCGAAATCGCGAGTGAGTTCAGGGTGTAGTTGGCGCCGTTCGTCCATGCCGCGCGAATCGAGCCGTAGTCGCGCGTATTCACGAAGCCACGACTTGATGTCCGCTGCACGCTCTGCGCTCGGTGTCTCCGCTCCTACCGCGAATGCCACTCGGCCGGCGCCTCCGGCGTCGGGCGTAATCACGGCAAGGGCGTGCGCTTCATACAGCTCGCGCGTCCGGCTGCGCTGCAGCTTGCCACTCGACGTCTTCGGCAACGTGCCATGCCGAATGAGAACGACATCATCGACTGTCACGCCTAACGCGTTGGCCACCGCCGCACGCACAGCGCCGATGACCACAGCATTCGCCATCTCGCGATGCTGCCGAGCAACTTCGGCAACCACGATGACGTGTTCGCGCCCTGAACGCCCCGTGCTGAACGCAGCCACCGTCCCGGCACGGATGTGCGCGTGGGCGTGCTCCGCCGCGCTCTCGATATCCTGCGGGTAAAAGTTACGCCCGCCAACGATCACGAGATCCTTGAGGCGACCGGTCACGACCAGCTCACCCTGATGCATCGCACCCAGATCACCCGTGCGAAGAAACGCTTCGCTGTGACCTGTGAGGCGCGCACCAAACGCCACTGCAGATTCTGCCTCGCGCCCCCAATAGCCCGACGCAATGCTGGCGCCCCCAACCCAGATTTCGCCTACGTCCTCCGCCGCGCACACCAGGCCACTATCAGGATCCACCACGCGCACCGTCAGCATGTCCGACGGCGGCCCCACCGCCACCAGACGTGCCGCGTCGTACGACTCGGTCACGCTGAGACGGCGTGACGCGAGCGTCGAGCGTTCAACGGCGACGACCGTGGGGGCAGTCGTGCGCGAGAGACCCGACACAAAGAGTGTGGTTTCCGCCAGGCCGTAGCATGGGAGGAAACTCTCTCGACGGTACCCCTGCGGCGCAAAAACAGCCTCGAAGCGATCCAACGTGTCCGGGCGGATGGGTTCCGCTCCGTTGATCGCAATGCGCCAGCGAGACAGGTCGAGCGAGCTGCGCTCCTCCTCTGTGATTCGCTCCGCGCAGAGATCGAATGCGAAATTCGGTGCACCGCTGGTTGATGCCCGATAACTAGAGATGGCCTCCAACCAGCGAAATGGTCTCTGCGAAAAAGTCGACGGCGCCATCAAGTTTACCGGCACCTCGGAATACACTGGCCCCAGAATCGCGCCCACGAGCCCCATGTCGTGGTACGGCGGTACCCAGAAGACGGCCTCATCCCCATCCCGCTGCCGCAACGCGCGATGTATCACAGCGAGATTGTGCATGACGGACGCGTGCGGCAACATCACGCCGCGAGGGTCGCCAGTTGAGCCCGACGTGTATTGCAGGAACGCGAGCCCGCCGGTGGGTCCCGGGCGAATGAATGCATCGTGTGTATCGCCCCGCATCGCGTCGGCGTCGAGCCACACAATGCGTTTCATGGTTGGCGAGCTGTCGATGAATTGCGCCAGGCGATGATGAAGATCTGACGACACGATCGCGATGCGTGCGTCGCAGTCGGCAACGATGCCAGCGACCCGCCCGTCGGGCCTGCGTGGGTTTGGCGGATACGCTGGCACGGCCACGACGCCAGCGTATTGACACGCATAGAGCGCAGCCAAGTAGTCCAAGCCCGGCCCAAGCAGCAATACAACGCGGTCGCCTGGCGCGGTCACTTCCGCAATGTGACGCGCCATGCCTGCCGCGCGCTGGCGAAGTTGCGCGTACGTAAAAGAGCCATCCACTTCGCCGGAAGACGACAGGAAACGAAACGCAAGCGCGGACCCGTTCCGTTCGGCGCGGTGCTCGAGCACGTCCACGAGCGTACGACATCCTTCGTGTTTCGCGTCGTCCTGCTTCAAGGGGTTCAGACTCGCTCCTCCGGCAGTTCGGCCATTGCAGCTGCGTCCGCTTTCAGACGCAGCCATCCTTCGCGCAGGTACCAAAGATAGGTCTCGTGCAAGCCAGCTTGGAGGGAGACTTCATCATGCCAACCGAGTTCGTCGCGAATTCGTGACGAGTCGCAGAGCCACCACTTGGGACGCGACAACGCGACCTTGTTTGTATTCACGAGCACTGCGCGGCCCGTCATCATGCTGAATGCATTGCCTGCCCGGCCCGCGAGACCTAGCACGGCGTCTGGAATCTGCACGCCGACGGATCGCGTTGAGGACAACTCGGCAATGTGCGCATAAATGTCTCGCCACGACGCAGGCGTAGCCGACGCGACAAAATAGGTGCGCCCAATCGCAGCGGGTGCGTCGGCAGCCAGGAGGAGCGCGCGCACGCAGTCGCGCACATGCACGACTGACAACAGCTGATCGCGCGGTGCCGCGTAAACGGCAACGCGGTTCGTCGCTTGCTTGAACGCATTCAGGAAATCGACGTCCCGCGGCCCGTAGACGGCAGCGAGCCGGAGAATCGTGATCGGCAAGACATCAGAATATCGGCGGGTGGCCTGCTCGGCCTCGAGCTTACTCCGCCCGTACGCCTCGACTGGATGCGGCGGATCGTCTTCTCGCACCGGGCGGTCGGGCGCATCTGCCGGGCCCGACGCCGTCTGCGACGACACCAGCACGACCCGCCGCACTGGAGCGGCGCGCGCAGCGAGGGCCGCGAGGATATTCGCTGTGGGCGTTACGTTGCCGGCGCGAAATTCTCCCAGTGTGCGACGCTTCGTCACGCCGCCCACGTGAAACACATGCGTCGCGTCATGCCATATTGGCGACTCGCGCACACTGCGGTCGTCGAGGAGATCGGCGGTCCAATAGGCAACGCGGGCGTCACGGCCGACCGCGCGACTTTCCGGGCGCACGAGTGCCCGAACCGTCGCGCCCCCCGCGATGAGCGCGTCCACCAGATGCGAGCCAATAAAACCCGAGGAGCCAGTGACGACGGCGATCATCGGCGGAAGTTGCGCTGCAGTACACTGCGCGCACAGGGGCGTTGCGAGTGAATCAATTCGATTGGCGAGCGATGCGTGGCGTTGTCGGAGCCCGTACCACGAGCGACAATGCAGTTTGAGCGCCAATGCAACCCGCATTCGAGCGCGTTGCACATTGGAAAGTGAGTGCGTACACCGTAGTTTCGTTCACGGGTGCAGATGCCCGCCGTTTGACGGTCCCGTAGCTTAGTTGGTTAAAGCGCTCGACTCATAATCGAAGGATCCTGGGTTCAAGTCCCAGCGGGACCACTTCCAAATCTCTCGCAGCAGCGTGACACGAGTCTCCATTACGGTCGATTTCGAGCCGGACTGTCCGCCGTACCTCAGCACGACGTTTCGCGGCATCGAGGAAGGCGCGCCCGCGCTACTCCGGCTCTTCGCGGAAACGGGCATCCCAAGCACGTATTTCACAACGGCGGAAGTCGCCGAGCGATTCCCCGATTCGGTCCGGGCACTCGTGCATGCGGGGCACGAACTCGGCTGCCACGGCGTGACGCACACCGCGTTCGACACGCTCGATGAACCAGCCGCTCGGTGGGAGATCGAGCATTCGGCCACGATACTGCGTGCGTTCGCGCCGGTTACCTCGTTCCGCGCACCGTACCTCCGCTTTCCCGAGCGATACGTGCCTCTCCTCGAGTCGGCGAACTTCGTCGTTGATTCCTCGCTGGCCAAATACAAGCGCTCGTATTACGCCCCCCGTGTCCCAACCACGATGACGCGCATTCCCGCGTCGATGACCTCGTCGGTGTATCGATTGCCCCGCATCATTCGCGACGCGTGGCTTCTGTCGCTCAGCGATCCCGTGGTGCTCTTTGTGCACCCGTGGGAATTCGTCGACCTCACACACGAGACACTCCGGTATGATTGCCGGTTTCGCACCGGTGCGTTCGCGCTGCGTGCACTGCGCGAGGTGATCGAGCTCTTTCAGAAACGCGGAGCGACGTTTCTCCCCATGCGCGACATCTCGCCATGACGGCGACCACTGCCCGACGCATTGGGTGGATAGCCGGAATTGCCGTATTTGGAGCACTGCTCATCTCGGCGGTACGCCACATTCACATAGAACGGGTGATCGACGAACTCCGAGCGGTGCGAACGATGTGGATCACTGCCGCGCTCGTGTGCTACGTCGCCATCCTGCCATTGTGGGCGGCGCAATGGCGTATTCTCGCGCCCTCGACTGATCGCAACACTTTCACGAAAATGCTCGGCGTTGTCGTCATGACGTCCTCCACGCTCAACACGACAGCATTTCTCGTGGGTGAAGCGGCGGGCGTCGTGTTGCTGGTGACACAGGTTGGCCTCACGCGTTCGGCGGCGCTGTCTGTCTCCGCCATGGATCAACTGCTCGTGGGCATTGCCAAGCTCACCGTGCTCGCGACTGGAGCGCTAACGCTGACCTTGCCCGTCTGGATGCGCGCAGGTGTCACGGCGTTGGGCGCAGGAGTCGCCGTGCTACTCGCGGGATGTCTCTTCGCAGCGTGGAATCATGAGTGGCTGGCCACTCGAAGCGCGCGGCTGCTCCCGGCGGGCATGGCAGAGTCGCTTGGCCGAATGGGAGTGGCGCTCGCACCCGTCCGCTCGCCCGCGCGGGGAGGCGCAGCGCTCCTCCTTGCCTTCGCGAAGAAACTTGTCGAGGTACTGGCCATCCTCTCCGTGCAGCACGCGTTCGGTGTCAGCCTTCCGCTCGCGAGCGGCGTGCTCGTGTTGGCCGCACTCAACCTTGCCACGCTGCTTCCTCTCGTTCCGGGAAACCTGGGCATCTTCGAGGGTGCAGTCGTCCTCGTGTACACGCAGCTTGGACTTTCGGCCGAACAGGCGGCGGGCATGGCGGTCGTTCAGCATGCGGCCTACTTCGTCGCGCTCGCGCTGCCTGGTTACGCGTGGCTCGCGCTCTCCCGATCGGCGCGAACGGCGCTCGCCGCATCATAGACGGCACGGTGCATACGCACCACCGCACTCCAGTCATATTCGACGGGTGCGACCAGATTCCGGTTCGCAATGAAACGCCGCAGCGGCTCGTCGATCGCAAGACGAGAGATGAACATCCCCAACTCGCGCTGGTCGCGCGCGAGCAGGCCGTTCACCCCGGGCGTTATGAAGTCGCGAGCCCCACCGCCAAGCATCGCGATCACCGGTAGACCCGCAGCGCGTGCTTCGAGTGCAGCAATGCCGAATGACTCGCGCTCACTCGGCAGCACGAACACATGCGCGCTCGCGTACAACGCACGAAGCGCCTCGCGACTCTGGTGTCCAGGAAGATGCACGCGATCGCTGATACCCAGCTCCGCCGCTAGCCGCACCATCGCCGGGCGATCTGGCCCGTCACCGGCAATCGTGAGTCGAAGTGTCGGCGAGCCAGCAACGAAGCGCACGGCCTCGGCAAAGGCCCGCACGAGCGCCAGCGGACGCTTCTTGCGAGAGAGGCGCATCGCACTGACGAAATGCACGTCGGCACCAAACGCGCGTGGCTGAGAAGCGCGCCAGAACGCGGCATCGATCGCATTGGGCAACACGCCCACACTCGCGTTGGAAATCCACCGCGCTGCCTGCGCCGCAACCACGCTGCTCACCGCCGTCAGCACACTATGCCGCGTCCATCCAAACAACGCGTCGCTGGCGCCAAGGACCATTGACGAACGATGCAGCATCGAATGAAACGTGATGACCGATGGCAAACCTTCGCGCGCAGCGGCCATTGCTGCTGCGTATGCGGCGGGCGACACGACGCTCGCGTGCGCATGAACGACGTCGAACGCTTCGTCGCGCAACACCGCACCAATCCTGCGCGCAAGCAGCGGTGACAACGCGAAACCCGGCCCGGGCATCAACGGCACGTTGACGCGATGCACCCGCACGCCCTCCACAGCGTCGGGGCCTCGCGTGGTGGTGACGATGCGGGCGTCGACACCATCCGTGCGCAGTGCCAGCGCGAGGTCGCGCAGATGAAGCTCGACGCCTCCCATCCGGGGGAGGAACCAGTCACAGACGAGGGCGACGCGCACTGGAGTGCGCCAGCCTACTGGCCGATGCGCATTGCAATCTCTCCGATAACGTCGCGACGTCGGCCGCCAAGAAAGTCTGCGTTGCGAATACGTTCCGCGCCACCACGCATCGTGAGCGCGACGCCCTCGGTCGGCTGCAGGATCAACGTGGCGAAGAGCAACTCGCGCAGCTCATCCGGGTATTTCGCGATCTTCTGCACCACGAACTTCGTCTGCGCTGGATCGGAGTAGAAGGAGTTGTACGTCGCATTGCTGTAGACACTGCTTCGTCCTTCTACTTCGAGACGAATGCCCGCCGGCGACGCCAGGCGGATGAGCGCCGAGTAACTCTTCGCATCGGGGCCCAGCTCGTCACCGAGCAGCCGGCCGCGCGATGCGATGCCGTCTCTCAACTCGCCATGCGTGTAGGTGATGATCCCCATATGCTTCGCCGACAGCTTGGCAGACAGCGCCGGCGATCCGAGATGAGGAAGGATGATCGCGAAGGTCTGCGATCCGTACCCCGTGAGCAATTTCGGCAATCGATGCGGATCGAAGTCATCGATCAGGAGTTCGCCCGTGAGCACCGTGCCGCCGAGCGCATCGAGACGCACGCGGCCGTCCACGCCGAGCAGTTTATCGGAGTCGACGTCGACCGCGCGCGTCGTGTCCACGTAGTTGTGCGTTCGGAAAACGTCGATGAACGGCAGGAAATCGATGAGCCGGTCACTGAACGACGACTTGCGACCTCCCGCACCGCCGTAATGATTCATGAACGTTCCGCCAAGCTCCACGGCGCTGCCGGGCTGAATGCTCACCTTGTACGTCAGCAGCTTCGAATGAGACCGAATCGCGCTCGGCCCCAACTCCGCGATCGACAGCGTCGCCTGTGTCGGGCCCAGCTTGCGGAAAAACCATGGCAGCGCGAACGGGTGATCGCCTGACACGACGATTTGATCGAGCGCGGGGGCGTCAGAGGCGAGGAACAGACCATCCCCTTCGCTCTGCGACCACGTCAGCTGCTG
>JBDTMO010000078.1:0-12576 GCA_039934235.1 bacterium
CTCGTCAGCGCGGAAGCGCTTGGCCAGATCGAGCAAGATGCGCGGAAGGCTGGTATTACCACGATGCGCGTCGTACTCGCTGACAGCACAGGCAGCATCATTGGCTCCACGGCGTCTGCCGACATTCTCGCACGCCGCGTCGACTCCGATGCACTCAAGGCCGCGGTGAAGTCGCACGCGTCGGGTAACACCGTGACAACATTTCTCAACGGATCGCACGCGCTTGTCGGCTACGCGCCACTGGCGAGCAGCCAGACGAGTGACGCTCGATACAGTGGCTTCGAGGGCGGCGCATCGACCGTGCTCATTGCAGAAAATGAGTCCGAGGCGTTCGCTGCCGCGACGCAACTGCGAAATCTCCTGCTGATGGTGTCGGTGATCGTGGCGGCGATCGTTGGTTGGTTTGCTGTTGCGTATTCGCGCCGCATCGCCGAACCGCTCGTCGCCGCCGCAGATGTCGCCGAGAAACTCGCGGTCGGCGACACGCGCGTCGTCTTGCGCGGAGACACTGGGGCCGACGAAGTCGGGCGCTTGAATCGCGCACTCGGCGGATTGTTGTCGTACATGCAGGAACTTCGGTCCGCCGCGGACAAGGTGGCGGCCGGCAACATGAACATCGCGTTGACGCCCAAGAGCGAGCACGATGCGCTCTCCGAAGCATTCTGCACGGTGGCGCGCGTGAACGCCGCGCTCATCGAGGAACTGTGCCGCATCACCAAGAGTGCCGCGGACGGACAGTTGAGCGACCGTGCCGATGCGTCTCGCTTTACCGGCGGGTACCGCGACCTCGTTGAAGGGGTGAATCATACGCTCGACGCCGTCATCGCACCGGTCAATGAAGCATCGGCTGTCCTGGATCGCCTGGCTGCCCGTGACCTGCGGGCCCGCGTGACGGGCGAGTACCGAGGTGATCATGCGCGAATCAAGACTGCACTGAACAAGGCCGCGGAGAATCTCGATTCTGCCCTTGCCGAAGTGCATTCGACCTCGGAACAGGTGACGTCGGCCTCGCGGCAGATTGGCGATGGCAGCCAATCGCTTGCGATGCGTGCCGGTGAACAGGCGGAAGCGCTGGCGAAGATCTCGCACAGTGTGGAAGAACTGAGCGTGATGACGCGTCGCAATACGGATAACGCGCAAGCGGTGACTGGACTGACCCAGGCCGCGCGCGCGAGCGCGGAGTTGGGCGGCGAGAGCATGGCGTCGTTGTCACAGGCGATCGATCGGATCAAGGCCTCGAGCGACGCGACCGCGAAGATCGTGAAGACGATCGACGAGATTGCCTTCCAGACGAACCTGCTCGCGCTGAACGCTGCCGTCGAGGCGGCTCGCGCCGGCGACGCCGGACGGGGCTTCGCGGTGGTGGCCGACGAAGTGCGCAACCTCGCGATGCGGAGTGCCGAGGCGGCCAAGAGTACGTCGGCATTGATCGAAGAGGCCGTGCAGAACGCCGCGGCTGGCGTGTCGATCAACAAGGAAGTGCTGGCGCAGCTCTCGGACATCACTGCGCGTGTCGGCCAGGTTGGCGACGTGATGCGAGAGATTGCCTCGGCAAGCGACCAGCAACTGCGCGGCACCGAGGAAATCAGCAGTGCTGTAAAGCAGATGAACGACGTGACGCAGGAAGTTGCGTCCCGCTCTTCTGAGTCTGCGAGTGCTGCCGAGGAGCTCGGTGGTCAGGCGGAAGGGCTGCGTGAGATGGTCAACAACTTTCAGCTTACCAAGGAGCACCAGGCGCATCAGCCGCCCGCAGCACGCCAGGAGTTGCGTAACGGAACGAACGGCAACGGGACAGACGCCGTTCAATACGGGACACCGCGCCGAAACGGCAGGGGCAGCAGCACGCTGCGGATGCTGGATCAGTTCTAAAGTGGCGGGTCGAGAGGTCAGGTGCAGATCCTTCGACTCGCTCCGCTCGCTCAGGATGACAATCGGCGCTCCGCTCGCTCGGGATGACAATTGGCGGCTGACTCGAGCTCGCTCAGGATGACAGGCTCGGTTCTGCTGGAGTCCGCACGACTTCACGCAGCACATCGAGGAAGGAACCGACCGTTGGCGGCGTGGGTTCACGCGACCACATGGCGACGAGCCGGAATGTGAGATCGACTCCCTTGAGGGGACGAAACACTACGCCCTGACGGGGAATGCGCTCGGCGGTTGCGGGCACAAGCGTCACGCCGAGCCCCGCGCTCACGAGTGCGACCAAGGCGTCAAGCTGTCGAGCCTCCTGTGCCACGCGCGGCGTAAAGCCCTGCGCCGCGCAGGCCGCTATTACGACGTCCCTCAGGCGGCTTGGCACGCGCGACGGCACGAGGACCCACGGCTCTTCGGCGAGCGACGCCAGATCGATGGACTTGCGCGCGGCGAGTGGATGCGTCGATGGCAGCGCAATCATGATGCGTTCCTCGGTTACATGCGCCGTTCTCAGATCCGCGGCAGCCGGAGGCGGCGGCCCAATGCTCACATCGAGATCGCCAAGGCGAAGGCCTGCCCATTGTTGCGTCGGCAATCGCTCGAGCATGGTCAGCGCGACACGCGGGTACCGTTCGCGAAAGACGCCAATCACTTCGGGGAGGGCGCCCCAGAGCGCAGAGTCCACATAGCCAATGCGCAGCCGGCCGGCCTCGCCGGCGTCGGCGCGCCGAGCCGTGTCCACGGCGATTGCGACTTGCGCGAGAGCGCGGCGCGCCTCGACGAGAAAGAGGCGGCCCGGCTCCGTGAGTGTCACCCGCCGCTTGGTGCGCGCGAGCAGCATGACGCCAAGCTCCGTTTCGAGCTGCTTGATCTGCTGGCTGAGTGCGGGTTGGGCGACGTGCGATCGCGCGGCGGCGCGACCGAAGTGCAGTTCTTCCGCGACAGCGACGAAATAGCGCAGGTGTCGAAGTTCCACAGGCAGTCCTGGCGAAGGCTGATAAGCATAGCTTATTACTCGATCGGTACAAAGACTTGGAGCGCTGGCATCAAACCCGCTAGAATCCGGAGTGAAATCTCTGCGACCGCATTCCGTCTCGTTCACGCTGCTCCTGGGCGCACTCGTCACGCTGGCGTCGTTTGCCACGGACATGGGATTGCCCGTGCTCGCGGAAACTGGCCGTTCGCTTGGGGTCTCTCCTGCGACGGCAGCGCTGTCGCTCAGCGTGTTCATCGCTGGATTCGCCGTCGGGCCGCTGGTGTTTGGCCCGTTGTCGGACCGATTTGGGCGCCGGCCAATCATGCTGAGCGGCTGCGCTGCATTCGCGCTATTCGGCGCGCTCGGCGCGTTCGCGCAGTCGATCGAGACGCTGTTGCTGTGGCGCACTCTGATGGGAATCGGGGCAGGCACGGTTCAGGTGCTCGTGCTGGCCACTGTGCGGGATCTCTTTACGGGACGTGAGGCGCGGACCAAGCAGGCGTACGTGAACATGGCCGGTGGTGTGGCGCCGATCATCGCGCCGACGCTCGGCATCCTGGTGGCCGGGTTTGGCGGTTGGCGGGCGATTTACGGTGTGCTCGCGGCAGGTGGCATTGCGCTGTTCATCGCTGCCACCGTGCGCCTACGTGAGACAGCGCCTCCATCCGGCCACGCGCTTACGCTGCGACGCACGCTTTCGAACTACGCGCGGGTCATTCGCCATCCGATCAGCTTTGGGAATGCGCTTGTCGTGGCGTTGAGCTTCGGGAGCCTCTTCGCGTTCGTGTCCGGATCGTCGCTGGTGTTGATCGGCGTCATGGGCGCATCGCAGCGGACCTATGGACTCCTGTTCGCGTTCACGTCGCTGGGCCTGATGACTGGTGCATTCACGAGTGCGCGGTTGACGCGTCGTGGTGTGTCCGCCGCGCGACTGATCACGGTGGGGCTCGTCGTGACGTCGCTGGTGTCGATCGGGCTGTTGCTCCTGTCGTTGGAGGGATTGCTTCGTGTCTCGACGTTCATTCCGTTGGTGATCACCGGCAATATTGCCACGGGCATGATGCGGCCGAACGCGGCGCAAGGCGCGCTCGAACCCATGCCGGAAATCGTTGGCGTTGCCAGCGCGCTGCTGAGTGGATTGCAGATGCTCGTGGGCGCGGTCGCGAGCGCAACGACTGCGGCGTTGTTCGATGGCCGTTCGGGAACGGCAATGACAGGCACGATGGCGCTTTGCTCCGTGTCGGCGGCGATCGTGTACGCCGTGATCGTACGACGTGCGGAACTGCGCACGGCGCATGGGCAATCGGCGGTCCGTGTGGGGCTCGCGGCGTAGCGTCGCAAGCGATGAGCCGCAGACATTGACAGTCACTCATTCGCGTTGATGGCGTCGGCTAGGTTCGGCGAATGCCGCTACTGGATCGCGACAGCGATGCAATCCGCGTTGATCCGCTAAATCCGCGCAAATCCGCGTTGGAGTCGTTTAACGCCTTACAACACGCCGTCGGCGAACGCGTTTCGGTGACGCGTTGGAACTGCCTCAACGCGGATTCACGCGGATTTGGCGGATTTACGCGGATCCTCGGCAACAGCTACTGCGCATGGAAATTGGGCGAATTGCCGAGCCCCAATCCGTCTTGAACTTGTTTAAAAGGGATTATCGCTCGCCGCCTGGCGTGCAGTCGACGATAGCGTTTGTATCACGCGGCGCAGCGCTGAGGGCGCGCTCAGGCTCGATACGAAACAGCGACGCCAGGTCGCGACGGAAGGCGGGCAGCGAACAGAAGCGACTCGGGTGTTGTCGTAGCACGTCGTACACATACATCGACGTGAGCTGCGATCCGTCCACCATCACATACCGAGCGCCGATCCTCCGCGCCTCTGTGAAGAGCGTATCGCGGGCCGTCGACAGCGGGAAAACCAATGACGGATATCCCGACTCCGCGTAAAGAATCGTCGGCTTCCGCGAGATGACGACGCTACCGGCTGGCAACCGATCGCGGAGTGCCTGTGCAACGAGGAAGTAGTCGGCCCAGTCGCGCTCGACGCATGGATGCAAATTGCCCTTTCGGTACGCGGCCGTGCATCCCAACCCACGAGCAACGCGCTGCACGTCGCTGACGATCAGGGAAAGCGCGGCAAGTGCGAAGGCGGCGAGGATTGCTGGACGTGGCAGCCGTTCGCGGACGAGTGGAAGCGCGAGCGCCGCATACGCGAGCAACAACGGATAAATCGGGAGCAACAGTCGTTCGCCCGACCAGGTCTGCGGCCAGAGTAGCAGTACGCCGCTATAGAGGACAATCCATAGTTCGGCGACGGACGGACGACGTACGCGCGTGCTGAAGCCGACAATTGCCAGGCCGAAGACGATAACGCCGGCCAGCGCGGCGAATCCGCCGCCCGTGCCGACGAGGAGGTTCGGCAAATGACGGGTAACGTAGCGCGCGCCGTTGTCGAAGATGCGACCCATCAACGCAACCCCATCCACGCGTCCCAGCTCGGGTTGATAGGGATCGATGAAGCGGAGGTAGTCCGCATAATTCGCGGTTCCGGTGCTGCGCGCTCGTGCGCTCCATGCGAGCGCAAGCGGTGCGACAACGGCGACGAGCAGAGCTCCCGCCACGTACCTTCGCTGCCACGCAAGCCACAGCAGAGCCGCAAGCAAGAGAGGCAACCCAGCCGAGCGCGTGAAATGCGCGAGCACCGTGGCGCCAATGCCGACGGCAAGCCACGCGACATTGCGCGCGCGTCGAGTGGTGTCATCGCTCACGGCTGCAAACGCACCGAGTGCCAATGCCGACAACGCAGCAAATGGAATGTCGGAAAGCAACGCGTGACTGAGGTCGAGCAGGCCGGGGCTGAGCGCGATGATCACGCCGCAGGCGAACGCAGTCGCCCCGGGAAGCGTGCGGCGGAGCCACACGTACATGGCGCCTACACCGGCGGTCGAGAACACGACCATCAGCAGTTGCAACGCCGCAAATGACCGCAACCCAAGCTTGATGGGAGCCGCCAGCAACAGCGGAAACACGGGTGGGTAGAGCGTCTCCATGGCGTGAGACGGCTCCCATAACCTTACGTACCCCCGACCCGCAACGAGCGCCTCGGCCAGCGCGCGATACGCGGCGTTGTCGCCACCCGCCTGCGGCGTTGGGTCGAACGCGAGCAACGCGACGACGAGATGGATGAACGCGATGAGGGCAACGGCACGCCACCCTTCCATCGGGAGGCGATCGATCCACTGCTTCGCGCGCGCCGCGTGCGCGTCGCCCAAGGCGTTGGCGAACTCATTCACGGACGAGGTTCCGCGACCATGAGGAGACTCTGGCCGAATGGCGGCGTCCAACGGCGTTCGAGCCGAGACAACCATGGAATCGCGAGCGCGTCGTACGCGCGGACAGCGGCTTTGGTGAGGCTGCGACGACGGAACACTCGCCCGAGCAGAAACCAGGGAACGACACCTAGTGAATTCAGATGTCGAACGTCCCGCACCGCAAAGCCCGATTCTTCGAGCACCGCGCGCAACGTCGAGGGCGTGAAGCGACAATGATGGCTGAATGCACGATCCAATGTGCCAAACAGGAGCGCTCCACCGGCGGGGACCAACAGGACGATTCGTCCGCCCGGCCGGAGTGCCTCGCGCGCACTTCGGAGCAGCGTCCGCGTGTCGTCAACATGCTCGAGCACGTTGATGAGCAGCACCGAGTCCATCGGTTGCGCGCCCTGCGCCGCGCCTGCGTAAAAGCCCGGCATGATGCGTACGCGCGCATCGTCCGCGAAACGGCGCTGGAGAATCGGAAGGTTGTTGCTTGCCGGTTCGGCGAGCGTTAGCGACACCTTCGGGCGTGCAACACGAATTGCGGCAGCGAGTGTGCCAACCCCAGCACCGATTTCGAGCACGTGTTCGCCGAGGTGCGGTACGAGCAACCCGACGAGCCATTGGTAGTAGTTGCGCGCCACGGCCAGCGTCTCGAGCTCGCCGCCGCTATAGACGAACGGGTCTGGCACTATTGGTGTCGCGGCACGTGTGGCGTCATCCCGATGTGAGGGCGCGGTGGCGCCAATGTCGGAGCGCATGTCGCAAATGCACGCAGCCAGTGTGAGCGACGACGTTCAGCGGTGACGCGGATACCAATATATCGCCCGCGTTGCGACTTTCGTCACGGGCATCTGCCTCGGAAAGCGCGATAATCCTCACGCGCGGAACATGCTCGACGTAGTTTGCACGCGTGCCGAGCTCCCGACGCCGTGTCCTCTTCATCGCCAGCGCCTATCCGCGTTACGAGGGCGACGTCATCACACCATGGCTCGGCGCCACCATCGCGCAGTTGCGCGATGCGCGAGTCGACGTCGAAGTGTTGGCACCAGCGTATCACGGCCTGGCGGACCAGACGATAGATGGCGTGCGGGTGCATCGTTTTCGATACGCGCCGGCGAAATGGGAGATGCTCTCGCACGATCATCCAATTCCATGGCAGCTCAACGAGCGGCCGATTCGAGCCGCGCTCGTTCCTGGTTATGTCGCGGCCAGCGCGATCGCAGCGACTCGGCTCACGGCTGGCCATCGCTTCGACGTTGTGCATGCGTTCTGGCCGCTGCCTCACGCCATAGCAGGCATTGCGGCGCGACGCGTTTCCGGCACGCCTTTGGTGAGCACGTTCTTTGGGGCCGAGCTGCATTGGCTTGTGCGAAAGCACGGGTGGGCGAGGGCTGCGGTGCGCGCCATCGTGCACGAATCGGAGGTCGTGACGGCGATCTCCGAGCACACGGCAACCGAGCTCCGGTCGGTGGCTCCCAGTGCGCGTCCGTTGGTAATTCCATTTGGCGCTGCAATCACTCCGCCGACATCGCACGCTCCGGCGCGGACACCATTTGCGGAGCAGCCTGCCAGATTCCTGTTTGTCGGGCGATTGGTGGCGCGCAAGGGCGTGGATGTGCTCATCGAGGCACTCGCGCGAATCGATGCACGGGCGGCGCACCTGACGATCGTCGGTGATGGTGCGGAGCGCGCGCGTCTCGAAGCGCTCGTTACGTCGCTTGGTCTCGCAGCCCGCGTGCGTTTTACTGGATACGTTCCGCAGGATGCGCTCGAGCAACAACTGCGCGCGTGCGATGCGTTCGTGCTGCCAGCCGTCACCGACGAGGTGGCGGGCACTGAGGGGCTCGGCGTCGCGCTGATCGAAGCGTTGTCGTATGAACGACCGGTGATTGCAAGCAGGGCAGGTGGCATTCCTGACGTGGTGCGGCATGAGCACACTGGTTTGCTCGTACCACCTGGCGACGTCGAGGCATTGGCGGCGGCAATGCGCCGCTTTATCGACGAGCCGTCGTTCGCGCGAACACTGGGCGCGCAGGGCCGCGCAGATGTCGAGGATCGATTCTCGTGGCCGCGCATCGTCGATGCCTTAAAGTCGGTCTATGAGGACGCGATTTCGCGTCGAGCGCGATGACCGGAGAGCGACTCAAGGTGTTGCACTGCATCTACGACGATCCCGGGAATCCGTGGGTTGGCGGAGGAGGCGCGCGGCGCGTCTTCGATTTGTACCATCACCTGGAATCGGACGTCGATGCGACGATTGCAACTGGGTCCTGGCCAGGTGCGCAGAGTGGCAGTGTCGACGGACTTCGCGTTCGGCGTCTGGGTATGTCGGGGACATATCTCCTCAGCCGCCTGACGTATGCGATGGCCGCGTCGCGACTGCTCTCGTCGGCAGCGTACGATGTGGCCGTCGTTGATCACTCCGCGTACGCTCCGGTCGTGATTCCGCGCGGCCGGCCAGTGGGCATAACGGTGCATCACCTCACGGGTCCGGTGGCGGCGGCGCGATGGGGGCACATCGCAGGAGGCGTGCTTGCCAGGATGGAGCAATCGACGATAGGTCGAGCGCGCGTCGTGAGCGCCACGTCGGAGGCGACGGCGCGCGCGTTGCGGACCTTCGTTAGTCCAGGAACGAGCATCGTGCCCGTGTCGTCTGGGGTACCCGACCACTTGTTTCGGTTAGTACGACACGAAGAACCGTTCGTGCTCTATCTCGGCCGGCTCGATGCATCGCAGAAGGGATTGGACGTCCTGCTCGACGCCTTTGCACTTGTGCTCCACGTAAAGCCCGACGCGAAGCTGCGGATTGCGGGCCGAGGCCCGCATGAAGCCGCGCTTCGAGCACGTGCGCGGGCCCTCGGCATCCAGTCGTCGGTGCAGTTCCTTGGCCCAGTGTCGGATGATGAGCGCGACGTCTTGTTCTCGAGCGCGGCATGCCAGGTCGTCCCCTCGCGCTTCGAAGGGTTCGGCATTGCGGCAGCCGAAGCGCTCGCGGCAGGAGTGCCGCTGATCGTGTCGGACGACCCGTCGCTCGTGGAGATTGTGGGCGCGGACGGCGCGGCGGGCAGGATATCTCCACGTGGTGACGCGCGTGGGTTGTCTTCCGAAATTCTGAATGTGATCAGTGATCGCGCTATGCGCGTGCGACTCTCGGTGAGCGGACGGATTCGGGCCGAGCGTTATCGGTGGGAGGCCGTGGCGGCGGAGCACCTTCACTATCTTCGGCAGATTGTTCGTGCGGACGATCGCCGCGCGCCGTCCATCGTGCGTGAGTCAATGCATGTCTCGTCGCCGTCGCCGGAGTGATTGCGCTCGAGGTGCATAGGTGACCACGCGCCCGGTTGCCCGCGTCTGGCGGATACTCGCTGCGTGCGCGTTGCTCATCGCAGCCGCGCTCTATATGGCAAACGCATTCGCGCACTCGCCCGTTCAGGTGCGCGACGTAGCGTGGTTGGCACATCCGTGGCTGCTGGCGGCGGCCATTGCGTTGCAAGCCGTGCAGCTAACGCTCGGTTGCCGCGTGTGGTGGATGCTGCTTCGGCGGACTGGCAACGTCGACATGACCGTTTGGGAGCATTGGAAGATCTGGGCGGTGACGAATCCAACGCGGTACATCCCCGGTCGCATCTGGCATGTCACGTCGCTTGGCGTGTTGATGCGATCGGCTGGCGTGCCGACCATCACGTTGTTGACGTCGATCACGGTGCACATGTGGCTGTTCGTTCTCGCGGCGTGTGTCGTCGGCCTGGGGCTGCTGCCCGCGACGCCGTGGTCCGTATCATCACGCGCCGCGGTGTCGGTCCTCGTGCTGGCGGGCGTCATGGCGGGTACACATCCGCGTCCATTGCGCGCCGTGATCGCGTTCGTCGGCCGAATGACCAGTCAGCCGGAACTCGAGTGGCGCGGGAGTTGGCGCACCGGTCTTGGGTTCGTCGCGATGGATGTGGGCATCCATGTCCTTGCGGGCGCGAGTCTGTATCTGCTGCTGCACGCGACCCTCGGGGTTTCTCCTGCCAGTGCGCCGCGCGTCGTGGCGGCGAACGCGGTGTCGTTCCTTGCCGGTTACGTAAGCCTTGTCCCAGCGGGCATTGGCGTACGCGAAGCAGCGATGACGTTCTTTCTTTCGACAACAGAAACGGCTGGCCGCGCGGCGCTTGCCGCGATCATCATTCGCATCGGATCGACGGCGACTGAGTTTCTCCTCGCCTTCGTCGCGCTGGCGACGTTCGCGCGTCGGCGTCCGGTTACAGGCGCGTAAGGCGAGTTCCGCTCGCGCGTCAGGACGACCTCATCGCATGCTCGGCGTCTCGAGGATGATCCGCTGTGCGGCCCACGGCGACCGCCTCGAGCACGACCTCGAACGCGTCTGCCGCTCGCTCCCACGTGAAATGCCGTGCATGCGCGCGCGCGGCGATGCCCAACCGCTCGGCGACAGCGCGATTTGTCACGAGCGTTCGCATGGCCAGCGCAAGCGCGGACACATCGCCATGCGGCACGAGGAGTCCTGTCTGCCCGTGTCGTACCGCATCGCACAGGCCTGGCGAATCGCTCGCGATCGTCGGTGTGCCGAGCACGCCGGCGTCGAGAATGCTCATGCCCCAGCCTTCCTTCAATGAGGTGATCACGTTGGCCAACGCGCGTGACATGAGCGTGATTCGTTCAGACTCGTTCACGAACCCGCGGAACTCCACGCGATCAGCGACGCCGAGTTCCTTCGCGAGATTTCGCAACCGATGTTCTTCCGGTCCGCGGCCGGCAATGACGAGGCGCGCCGCAACGTTGTCGCGCGTGAGCTGCGCGAGTGCGCGAATAGGCAAGTCGACGCGCTTGTAGCGTTGAAGCCGGCCCACGTAGACAAAAGGCGCGTCGTTCGAGTGTACGGCATTGACACTCAAGTCGGGGAGCGTGGCGTGATCTTGCGCGACTCCGTTGTGAATCACGTGGACGGGCGCGTCGTGGTGCGTCCGCTCGCGAACCTCGCGCGCAGAGCTATCTGAGACCGCAATGATGGGACAGTTCGCGTACAGCGGCAGCAACGTGCGCTCGAGGAGCATCGTCGCCAGGGCCACTAACGGGGATGCGGCGTCGAACGCGGTGGGGCCGAAGAGGTGGTGGACCAGCAGCACGACCGGATCGCGCACCCATTTCGGCGTCGCGATAGGAACCTTGTTCAAGTCTTCGACAACGACGTCGAACGAACGGTGCATCAACGCCGTGCGATACAGCGATCGAGCGGCGATTGGATAGGTGATCCGGTTGCCGCACCGGTGGAGTTCCACGTCGTCGAGCGTCTCGATGGGAAGCGATCCAGGCCATGACGACGTCACTACCGTCACGCTGTGTCCACGAGTCGCGAGGCGTCCGAACACTTCATGGAGGTTGGTCTCCGCACCTCCGGCCTGCGGGTGCAGGCGATCCTGCCAGTTGAAGACAAGCAAGTCGAGGTGATTCGGCACTGGCGGGACGCTCGGGCGACGACGTACTGTGCGGGCGTGGCAGACTACGAAGGCGCGCCAGCGAAGGCAAGCGCGCGAACGGATTTCGCCGTGATCATTCCGGCGTACAATGAGTGCGAGAACGTCGCGCCGCTGTTTCGCGCGCTCGCCGAGGCGTTCGAGCGTCATGATCTCGCCGGTGAGATTGTGTTCGTCGACGATGGATCGACCGACGGCACGTACGACGCTGCCCGGGCTGTCATCGACGAATTCGGCGGTCGTGCGCGCATAATGCGCCACGGCCGCAACCTCGGAAAGACGGAAGCCATCCTCCTCGGCGCGCAGAGCACTGAGCGGACGTACGTCGTGTTGCTCGATGCGGATTTGCAGTATGCACCAGACGACATTCCGCGCTTTCTGGACGAGCTCGACCGTGGATGGGATGTTGTAACGGGCCGAAAAGTGGGCGCGTACGAGAAGCACGCCGTCAGCGGCATCTACAATTGGCTATCGGCGCGATTGTTCGATGTCGGTGTGCGCGACCTCAATTCGATGAAGGCGTGTCGGCGCGCGCTCCTGCTGGAGATCCCGCTTCGGCACGATTGGCATCGCTTCCTTGTCGTGCTGGCGCACATGCGCGGGCAGCGCATTGGGGAAATTGACGTCCCACTGCGGCCGCGCCACGCGGGCGTCGGCAAGTATCAATCGCGACGACGGATCCTGTCGGGCGTTCTCGACCTGCTCGTGGTGTGGTTCAGCCTGCGGGTCAGCACAAAACCGATGCACGTATTTGGTGGTCTGGGGCTTGTTGCGCTGGGCGCGGGAGCACTCATCGGGCTCGTCACGCTTGGGCTCCGCGTTGCCCAGATTCCACCGCCGCCGATTGGCTATCGGCCGATCCTCGGTCTCATCGCTGTCCTGTTGTTAGGCGGCAT
>JBDTMO010000079.1:0-12540 GCA_039934235.1 bacterium
TGCTGTCGCGCGCAGCGAGCGTGGCGTCGAGATTGCTGCCCAGGTCGCGCACACCGGTAATGCCGTTGACGACGAACAGCGGCAGCATCACCTCACTCGTGCTGTGGAAGCGCGCGGTATCGTTGGTGAAGTACGCGTGCACGTGCATGTCCCACAGTCCGGGGATCACGAACAGTCCAGTGCCGTCGAGCGTGGCGGCGGCATGCGTCGACGCACTCGCGTCGTCGATGCGCGCAATTCGATTTCCCTCGATGACGATCGTCTTTCTCGGCTGAAGGCGGCCGTTGGTGACGTCGACGATCGTGACATTGTCGATCGTGGTTGTTTGCGCACTGATCGATGCACTGACCGGCGCGATGGATGCAAGCAAGCCGGCAACCAACAATGTCACACGCAGCTGCATTCGCTACTCCTGGGCGTCGATGCCGAAATGGAAGTGTCGCGCTGATCCTTGAACGGCGTACAATCGCGCCTGTCGTCGCGACCGGCAATCCGGGGCACGCGTTGAGCACACCGGGGAAACTGGCTCCGGAGCACATGGACCATCATTCTCTGACATTGGAGCGATTTCCGATCTGTGCTGGGCGTCCTACTATCGGCATGTGCAGATGTTGGTGCCGCAAACGCCCTCATGAGGCCCTCTCAGTGCCGTACCGAATCATCATACTCGCCGCGTCACTGCTGTCGTGTTCCGGCAACGCCAGCAGCCCGGCAACGCTCGCCGACTCCGCGTTGCGTGTGGCCGGCGCCTATCCAACCGCAGTCGCGCTCGTCGTGGATAGTTGTGGTGGCAGCGTCGTGCAGTCGATGCAGACCGATGTCGCGCACACCGCCGGGGCAACAACGTTGAGTCTCACCCACGCGGGCAGCCGCTACGTCGGCACCGTGCGGACGGATGGCGTGTTTCAGACCACCCCGAGCGCGCTGGATGCCAATGGTTTCTCGTACGTCGTGTCGATCGCGGGCCGATTTACGACGACAGGATTCGATGCCACGGCGACAGTCGATCGTGCGACACCGGCGACCAACGCGCGCTGCCGGTACGTCGCCAGTTGGAAAGGGACCAAGGCCGCAGGCACCAACGTGATTCCCGGACCGTGAGATCATCGCGGCCAGCGGTGTTAGACCGCACGCGGCTACCTTGATGAGGCGAGCGGCCTGTCGCACCGCGCAGTGATGCACCGGACGATGGTGATCGGATGACACGCGTGTTGATCATTGAAGACAACAACTCCATCGCGCAGGGGCTCCGGACGGCCCTGCTGTCCGACGGAGTCGAATCGCGCATCGCCAGTGATGGTGTGGAAGGCCTGCAGCGCATTCGCATGTGGGAACCCGACATCATCATCCTCGACCTCATGCTGCCAGGGCTCGACGGGCTGGACGTCCTTCGCACCATGCGGGAAGAAGGGTTTGACACGCCAGTCATGATTCTCTCCGCGCGCGGCGATGACGTGGACAAGGTGCGCGGGTTTCGCACAGGCGCTGACGACTACGTCACGAAGCCATTCAGCCTCACCGAGTTGCTCGCGCGCATCAATGCCATGGCGCGACGCCGCGCCGCGGCGTTCGCAGGCCCTCGGCGACGCACACAGCGAGAAGTATTCGCTGGCCTCGAGATCTCACCCGGGACCCACGAGGTGCGGTACCGTGGTGCGCTCGTCGAGTTGCGCCCGCGCGAATACGACCTCCTGCTCGCCCTCGTGCGCAGGCAGGGCGAATCCGTGTCTCGGCGCGAGCTGCTCGGCGAGGTCTGGGGTTACAGCGACGTGGTCGAGAGTCGCACGATAGACAGTCACATTGCCGAACTCCGGCGACGCTTGAGTAATGCCGGCGCCGATGGCGTTCAGATTGTGACGACACGCAAAGTCGGGTACCGCATCGTTGCCCACGGCGCGGGCGCCGCGGCGGCAAGTGCGCAGCCCGCCGAGGATCGCTGAGACGCACGTGGGCGCTCGCCATGCGCGGTCGGTGTGGGAACGCCTGGGCATCGTGTACGGCCTGCTCGCGATCGCCGAAGTTCTCGTGCTCCTCTTAGCGTGGCAGAGCAACCTCGCCTTCAAGCGCCAGCGCGCGACAGTGGAGCAGAATCTCGTCGAGTTTGCAAAATTCGGCGCGACAAATTTTGCGTACCGGTCTGGAGGCGTGCTCGCGAACCATGCCGAGAGGGTGAGCGCGGCGGTCAATCTCAAGGGTTCCCTGTCGGACGCCGCGTTGCTCGCGAACGGACGACGCTTCGTCGACTCACTCGCGCTCTGCAACTGTGAGGGCGGCCTTCGCGTTGCTTCCATCGTGTTGCTCGATAGTGCCGGAAGCGTTGTAACATCGCTGCCAACTCCGTCGCCCGCTCTTCCGGCCCACAAGGTCGCCGAGATGATGGCGCGCATTCGCGGCTTCGATTTCCCGGTGCTCACCGTTCGATCAACCGATGAAACCGGAGTGGCGATGGTGATCGGGCTTGCGCGCGTGATACGCGCGACCGGGCTGCCTGAGCGATTCGTGCTCACGACCTATGACGTGGACGACGTGCGCCTCCGTGCCTTCGGGTTCATCTACAACGCCCGCCCGCCGCTCATGCCGTCCGTCTTCGGCGCACAGAGCCCCAACGAGAGGATACTGGCTTTACGAGTCGTGCTCGCCGGCGGCACCGTCTTATACCAGAGTCCCACGCCGGCCAACACCACTTTCAGGGCGTCCATCGAATTTGGTCCCGACAGCGCGGTTCACGTTCAGGCCGCGCTCAGCCCCGCTGCGGCACGCGCGGTACCAGGCGCCGCAGAATTGTCGTACCGGTCGCAATGGGTGTTGGTCGCGACCCTCATCGCGACTGCGGTGATCGCGCTCATCGCGTTGTTGTTGCATCGCACCGCTCACCTCGCGCGGTTGCGCGGCGATTTTACCGCCGCGGTGTCGCACGAACTGCGGACGCCGCTCACCGAGATCATGCTGTACGCCGAACTGATACACTCAGGCCGTGCCATCGGTACCGCTCCAACGCGGGAGGCGGCGCAGGTAATTCTCGCGGAGGCGCGCCGCCTGTATCACCTGGTGGAGAATGTTCTCGTGATCGCGCGAACCGACCGTCGTATGCTGCGCGTGCGGCTCGACACGCACGACCTGGTACCGATCGTTCGGGATACGGTGGCCGGCTTTGGTCCCCTTGCCGCCAAGCGACGAGTGAACGTGACGACGGAGTTGCCCTCGTCGTTGTTCGCGCGATGCGACCCGTCCGCGGTTGCGGGCGTGCTGCTCAACCTGCTCGACAACGCGGTGCGCTACGGGCCGGAACACCAGACGGTTGTCGTCCGCGGCACCGAGGTCGGCGCGGATGCTGTCGCGATCGAAGTGGATGATGCAGGAGCAGGAATTCCCCCCGCAGATCGGCGGCGTGTGCTCGAGCCTTACGTTCGGCTCGAGCGCGACATCGTGGCAAGTACCAGTGGCAGCGGCCTGGGGCTCGCGGTGGTAGCCGCCCTCGTCACAGAAATGCACGGCACGCTCAGCATCAACAGTTCGGCGCGAGGCGGAGCGGCGCTTAGAGTGACACTTCCTGCATCACCAGCGGATTCCATCGTTTCCTGACGCTCGAGCTATTGCGAGTGTGATCCAGGAGGACCTACCTATCGCAGCATGACTCACGACAACGGAAGCTGCCATTCAGTATGGTCCTCGCGGCGCATGGTGATGTATACCGCGCTCCTCGCATTTTGTGGTGGATTCACCGCTCGGGGACAGTCACCAGCTGTGGCGGACAAGGCGTTCTTGGACGGTGATTGGGCGACGGCAGCACGCGAGTATCTCGCAATCGTCTCGCGCGATTCCACAAACGGTCGCGCCAACCTGCGACTGGGAGTGTCCTTGTTCGAGCTCCAGCAGTTCCGACGGGCCATTCCCGCCTTGGAGCGAGCCTCTGCCGCCGGATTTCAAGTCAATGTCGCCGAGTTCCGAATGGCGCGCGCCATGTCGCGTCTTGGCTCGCTCGACCTGGGCATCGCCCATCTGCAACGCGCGGTCGATGCGGGCATCAGTCTTGATCTGCTGACGACGAATCCCGACATCGCACCGTTGCGGCAGGATGCACGATACCTCGCGGTGGTACATCGGCTCGAGGACGCGAAGTTTCCATGTCGAAACGGAACCGAGCCGCGTCAATTCGACTTCTGGGTCGGTGAGTGGACGGTTTCGTTATGGGGCACAAACGGAGCGGTCACTTTGCTCGCGGGCCGAAGTAAGGTTACCGCGATCCTCGAGCATTGCGTCGTGCTGGAAGAATGGACTCCGACGCAGGGACCGAACGGAAAGAGCGTCAATTTCTGGGACACCAATCGCAAGGCATGGCGGCAAGTCTGGACCGCTGACGACGGAACGTCACTGGACTACGAGGGCCACTTCGCAAACGGAGCGATGCGATTCACTGGCTGGACGTTGGGCGCCAATGGCCGGCGAGTTTTGCAGAAGCTGACTTTCTTCCGCGTGTCGGCCGACACAGTGCGCCAGCTGTTCGAAGCCTCCGACGATGACGGGAAGTCGTGGAAGAATACCTTTGATGGACGATATGTCCGCGTGCAACACTAAACCCTACCGTGCCCTGGTGGCTGCCACGACCCATTCAATCAGCAACGGCATGTAACGTGGATCGTAAATCGGCGTCACGCCGTCTGACCCAATCACGGTAAAGCCGTGATCGCCGTTGAGCACGCGGCTCTGCACCTGGGCGGCGCCGCGCGGGAGATACCGGATCAATGTTTCTCGCGCCACATCCGGAGGCACGAGTTGATCGTTGGATGCGTTCACAGCGTACACGCGCGCGTTCACTCGCCCATAGATGGACTTCCAGTCGCGTCCGAGATCCGCCGCAAAGATCTTTCGCGCGGGCGGCCACGCGCCCACGGTCGGATCGTTAGCAGGGCCCGCGATGAGTGGCCACCACTTTTGCGTCACGGCGCTTCGATACAGTGCCGCCAAGCCAACGGTGTCCACATTTGCCGAGCCCGATCCAACCGCCGCGTAGTATGGGAAGAGGCGTGAGAGAAACGCGCGCGCCTGCGCCTGCGCCTCGGCGCTGTATCCGCTATCCGCCACTTCGCGCACTCGGCGATAGATCTCCTGCTCCGCCGGGAACGCACCGCCACTGGATGAGATGATGAAACGAATGGACGGGTCACTCGCCGCCACCATCATTGCCGTGTAAACGCCCTGGCTCGTTCCGAGGATGCCGATGCGCGACGTATCAACGTCGGCGCGCGAGCGCAGGTATCGCAGTGCGCCCTTGACGTCTTCACTCAGTGCGAGAAAGTCGTCCGTCGTGTATGTGCCGCCAGATGCGCCCGTACCTCGCTTGTCATACACGAGCGCAGCCACGCCATTCGCTGCGAACACCGCGGCGACATTCGCCAACAGGCCACGCGGACTTGGCCCAGATCCATTAAGGAGCAACACCGCCGGATAGCGGCCGGCCTTCGCTGGGCGCACAAAACTTCCCCGGAGCGTGAACGTGTCGCGCGTAAACTCGATATTATCGTCGTGCAACGGCACCGGCGTGAGCCGCCTGCTCTGCCCCAGTGCTTCGATGCCGAGGATCGAATCGCCACCTACCCGCGTCAGCGATATCCGGTGCGCACTCGGCGTCATTGCGGAGCCTTGCCCGAAGAGGATGAGTGTGCCCGCCCCGCTGTCGTCCAGACGTACACCGCCTTTCAGCCCACTCGCGGCGTCCAGCACCATGCCGAATCCCATTGACGGATACCACACGTGGCTTGCGACACCAAGCGAATCGTGGTACGCACGCACAGTCGCCTGTCCCATCGATTGTCCGTGGGCCTGAGCACCGGCTGACTCAGCGTGCAGTGTGCATGACATCGCAAGCGCGCATTGCAGACGTGGATGGGGGCGCATGGGTTTTGATCCGGTGGTGGAGCGTGAGGAGAACTCTGCGGCTCGGTTGATCGCCTGCATCCTCGTCGCCGCGCCGGTCTTCGGCTAGAACGCAATCAACGTTGATTCAAACAATGTGGGCGACCCTGCTGTCGTATCGCGGACCTCACATCGGCGCAATCAAGAATGCATGAGTCTTCGCCACGCCCGCCTGCAAGCCAGAGTCTCGCGTGGTCCGGCGGCAATGCCACCCCGCTGCGGATCAAGGAAACACTGCGCGTTCCCCCTCACGCACACGCGGGGATGCACCTGTGCGTGATCACGAGCGGCGCGTTCGATGAACGATGGCGCGGCGTCGCGCACTGCGTCACGGGGGCTGTGCGCCTTTCGCCCAGCGACGACGTGCACGAGATCGACATCATTGATGCGCCTTTCGAATGTGTCGTGCTGGGATGGCAACGATCCGGAGGCGACGATTGCACGGACGAGCGCATGTACGGCCACAACAACATCATGCTGGACCAGGCGCGACGCCTTGCTACGCAGATGACGTTCATCGATCCACTCGCGCGGCTGGCGGCGCGGCGACTTGCCGCGCAACTCGCGGCCTATGGTGAACGCTTCGGTGCACGCCGCGAACCAGGCGATATCCCCTCGTGGTTGCACGAAGTGCGGGATACGATGGACCGGGAGTGTCATCGCCCTCCTCCGCTCCGGTGCCTCGCGCGCGTGGCGGGTGTTCATCCGTCGCACGTCTCGCGCGCGTTCCGTGAACACTACGGGAGTACACTGCGCGAGTATGCGCGCGAGCGCAGACTCGCCGACGCCGTAAGGGCGCTTCTCTCCACGACGGATACCATTTCTCGCATCGCCGCGGAGTGTGGCTTTGCCGACCATGCGCATCTTGCGAGAACCATGCGTCGGTGTCTTGGGGAGACACCGAGCTCTGTGCGCGCAAAGGGGAATGCCTGACATTCGAGTGCTGCGCGCGGATCAATATTGCAGACCATGACCCGAGCTGACTTCAGCCACACCACCACGCGTCGTGACGTCCGCGCCCGTACGCTGCTCGTCGCTTTCGCCCTGATTGCCTGCGGAGGCGCGGTATCGCCCTCCGAGACGGTGGTGGCAGCGGGGCCAGTCATGGCGCAGATCCGTGCGGTCCTGCAGCGCGACGAGGAGAAGTGGATTGAATTCCGCCGCGATCTTCATCGCCACCCGGAACTCTCCGGCGCCGAGGTTCGCACGTCTCGGCAAGTCGTCGCTGAGCTCCGTCGCCTCGGGCTCGAGGTGCGCACGAATGTTGGTGGCTACGGCGTAGTGGGAATTCTCCGCGGCGGGCTGCCGGGACCACTCATCGCGTATCGATCCGACATGGACGCCGTGGCGTCATCGGCTCACGATCCTGTTGATTTCCCGTCCACTTCAGCTGGCGTTCGGCACATCTGCGGCCATGACATCCACACGACGATCGCGCTGGCGCTCGCAACGGCATTGCGTCAGGTACGCGACTCGTTGGCGGGGAGCGTGCTTTTCATTTTTCAGCCGGCGGAGGAGCGAGCGACCGGTGCAAAGGCAATGCTCGCCGACGGTGTCTTTTCGTCGGGGCTGCCCGTCGAGATCTACGGACTGCATACGTCGGGGTATGAAGCGGGACGCCTTGCGACAACCGCTGGACCGATGATGGCGGGGCGCGACCGCTTTGACGTTGTGCTCTCTGGCAACGGTGACCTCGCTGCCGCAAGCGCGAGTGTCGCCCAACGCATCGGCGCCCTCGGCACCATCGATGCCTCGCAGATCGGCACGCCGCAGCCGCCCGACTTTGTGGTCGTCCAGCTCAATCCGGCCGTGACGTCAGCAGGTCAAGTGAGGCTAACAGGAACGGTGTCGGTCGCCAGCCCGTCGTCGCGCGCGCACGTCGCCGCCGCCATTCGATCGGGACTTAGCGCTTCCCTTCCTGTGGGCGTGATGGCGACATCAACGTACGAAGCGAAGTGGGTCGCGGGAGTCACCAACGATCCGGCGCGTGCGGCCACTGCGTCGGCATCGGTTCGCGCCGCGTTGGGCGACCAGGCGCTGGCAACCGTGACGACGATCCCGGCGGCGTTCAGCGAGGACTTCGGCTCGTTTCAGGACATCGTTCCGGGTGTGTTCTTCTATCTCGGTGTCGCGAACGCGGCGCGGGGATGGAATGGTCTGCCGCACAACCCCGACTACGTCGCGGACGAACGCGCCATCGGCGTGGGCACGCTGGCCATGGCGGCGGTCATCGTCGATCGATTGCGCGTGCACTAAGGGCGATGATTCGCGGGTCTGTCCCTCTGCACACTCAGAGTGAGACTTCATTGGGCGAAGGCTTCGTCGTCGCATAAGAGCGATTCCCCCGACAGCATGGCGCGAAGCAATCTCCAGTGCTATGACTTAAGCCGAGGCTCCGACCATGATCCAGCGAACGCGCCGAGTTACCCCAAATGATTTTCGGTCTCCGGATTGTGTTGCTCGGCGCGTCGGTGCACAGACCTTGCAGCCTTGCCGTTACCGTCGCGTGCATGGAGGTCGTGCATGCAAGCGCCAACTCCATCTACTGACGACGCTCGGCGCCTCGAGGCGCTTTCACACTACGACCTGCTCGACACCCTCCCCGAGCGGAGCCTCGACGACCTCACGACGCTCGCCGCACACATTTGCGGCACGCCGATCTCGATGATCTCGCTTGTCGACGCCGACCGCCAATGGTTCAAGTCAGTTACCGGTGATGTTGGAATGTCGCATCACGGCGTGCTCGATGCCGGCGTCGCCTTTGTGCACAAGCCGTTCAGTGCTGAATCGCTCGGACGCGCGCTGCGCGACGTACTCGACAGCACATGAGACCGATGCAAGACCGCAAGCGGCAGGCTCATCTTCCCGCGTACTCCACCACGGCGCGACCGGCGGTCATTACTTTGGCCGGTATGTTACAAGCATGAGGGGGAGTGCGGTAATCCGATAGCCGGCGTAGCGACTGGAATCCCTCGAGTCGGCCTGCGTCGCAGCTTCCTGTTTCTGAGGGCGAAAATAATGGCAGACGCCTGCGACTCGCTTCGTGTCAGGCTGCGCGCGCTGGAAGCGCAGCTCAAGGACAGCCAACCAGTACCCGGCGAACAACACCCGCCGAAGCCGCCGCCAAACCTGAACGGGTTGATCAGGCAAATCGCGGCGACCCGCGATGAGCTGAACGCCTGCGTCGAGTCCCTGATGATCCGACGCTGGACAGTCACCGGCAACTCGTTCATCGGTGCGCTTGCGATCGATCGCGCAATGAAGCGATTCATGTTCGACAACGATATCCGCGCTGCGAGCGTCGCGGTCGCGAAAGGCGGCACCTTGATCGGCACGCGCGGCTATACCTGGGCCATGCGCGACTATCCGATCACACGACCTGAAACACTCTTCCGCGTCGCCAGTGTGTCGAAGATGTTCACGTGCGCGGCGATCGACAGGCTCGTCGCGACGGGCGCATTGAGCTTGGAAACACTGGCGTTTCCGTATCTTGGCGTCTTCGCGCTACCGTTGATTCCCGTAGATCGTGATATCAACAGCATCACGGTCAATCAGCTCGCGATACGTCGGAGTGGTCTCCAAGAGGACGTCGAGGTCGACATTCGCAGTATCGCCAAGCTGTTCGGGACGACATCGCGACCGACACGTGCTCAGGTGCTGCAATACATCTTCGGCAGGCCACTCGTGCGGCGTCCCGGTGCGGAAGACAGATATTCCAACGCCGCGTTCACGGTACTGACCGCGATTGTGGAGAAAGCGTCGGACCTCAGCTACATCGACTATCTGCGTCGGGCAATTCTGACGCCGCTCGGCATAGTTGATGTCCATGTCGGTGGGACTGCGGCAAGCTTGCGACGCGCGGATGAAGTCGCGACGTATGATGCGTTGGGCGTCAGTCCGTCGCATGTGGATATGGCGGAAGGCGCGACCGCTCCTGATGCACATGGCGGGGCGTTTGCACTCGAGGCAGACGTCGGTGACGGCGGTCTGGTCATGTCCACTGCCACGATCGCTCGGTTCCTCGGCACGCACGCGGTCTGGGACATTGGGCCACGCCAAGTCACTGGGCGATATGGGCGGTTCCCGGGCACGGGTGCGATGGCGGTCTCACTGGCCAATGGCTTGGATTTCGGCGTCGCTTTCAATCGCGAAATCGAGTATCCGAATTACAACACCCTCGGTGTGCAAATCGAGGGCATTCTTGACGACGTCATGCGCAGACGGGACACGGTCGACTCGGTTCTGACTGGTTTGGCGCGGGTCGTCCTGGGAGTCATCGACGCAGTACGAGATGTCGTCGCTCGTCAGATTGATCGATGAGCCTCGTTGTCCGTCAGTGTTTCCGACGATGAACTGGGTCGAACGGTCCGTCATGACGGGCAGGTCACTCGTCACGCCGTGATCAACCGGCGCACGAACGTTGACGAGCTGGCAATTCAACGAATTGCCAGTTGAACGCATCTCATCTTACATGACAGAGACAGCCATACCACTTGCACCGGGCGAATATCTTGGGCGCATCGTCCGTCGTGAAGTCGTCGCGGGCGTCGTGCTCGCGGACACGCAATACGCGCCGCACGCATCGAACCACGCGTAGCCAGGCACGCCTTCGGGCGGAGGTCGCGCAGGCAGTTGAAATACTGCGGTCAGCCTCGTCATTGCCCGAGTGGTTCGATGTCGCCCGACGTCGTGACGACTGAGCCTTAAACTCGCGCACGGCGTACAAAAGTACAGCGCGTACAAGACATCGCGCTGCCGCTATCGTAGAATCGCCGACTCGTTTTACAGGGACCGGAATTCTTGTTGCACACTGCAGTGCCCGATGATCATCGCGTCGAGCCTCGCTTCGCGGACGGGCGTTTGACGCGCGCAGCTCGCCGCGGCAGAGCGATGGTGGCAATCAGCGTACTCTTCCTGCCGGGTGCCGTCGGCGTGGTAGCGAGGCGGTAGGATTCCTCGTCCCACCCAAAGGCACCGATCGTACCCGATGGGCTCCATTGGCGCGGGATGCGCATAACTGCGTTAGTGCGCGAATCGTGTGCACATGTGCGCTAAACGCTTTGGCATATGGAATCCGGCCTGTCGTAGATGGCAGAGGAGACCGGGCGTCGCCGCCGGCGGCGCGTTCGTCTTGACGTGAAGCCACTCTCGCGGCCCGGGATGCGTAAAACTCTTCGCGGCGATCGCAAAGGTCGATTGCATGCCCTCGAGCGTCAGTCCGGCAATGGCGCCAGTTACATAGCCCGACTGATCGAACTCGTAGCTCACCGTCACGTCGCTCGGCAGCACTGATTGAAAGCGCGCCAGATTCTGCCGCACGAGATTGACGACCGTGAGCGTCGACGCGTCGGAGCGCTTGGTGACAGGGACGTACACCGTGCGACGTCCATTCACGAGCGCGTAGCTCGTCACGATGTCCGACGCGTCGGACACCGTTGCGACGTCTCGCAGGAACACGGTGGGATACACGCCGATACGAATCGGGACGTCGGCGAGATCCTGGATGTTCTTCACCGTGGAGTTCAACGGCACCATCGGATACCGGTCACCGATCGCCATGTTGCCCGACGGGCTGATGAGATTCGCCGCCGTAATCGCGGTGACCACTTCGTCCGGAGCCATGTTGAACGCGCGGAGGCGGTCGGGTCGCACATTGATCACGATGCTGCGCGCGCTGCCGCCGAACGGGGGCGGCGCTGAAACGCCGGGCAGCGTCGCGAACAACGGACGGACGCGATTCAGCGCCGCGTCTTGGATTTCACCGACCGTGCGCGACTTGCTCGTGAACACGAGGTCGCCGACGGGCACGTTGCCGGCGTCGAAGCGCATGACGAACGGTGGCAACGTTCCCGGCGGCATAAAGGCGCGCGCCCGGTTCACATACGACACCACCTCGGACATCGCTTGCGGGAGATCCGTTCCAGGATGGAACTGCAGCTTGATCACCGCCGCCCCCTGGATCGACTTCGACTCGACGTGCTCGATGCCGGTGATGTAGAGGAAATGATACTCGTAGTAGTAGGTCAGGAATCCCTCCATTTGCGAGGGATCCATGCCACCGTACGGCTGCGCCACGTAGATCGTCGGAATGCCGAGCGTCGGGAAGACGTCGCGCGGCATGCGCAGCATCGCCACCGTCGCGCCGCCGAGCATTGCGACAACCAGCACGAGGACGGTCAGTGGGCGCCGGAGCGCGGACGACACAAGGTTCATTGTTGTTGAGCGGCCCCGAGCAGCGTCGGAGATCGGTGAGGTTTTTCCGTGCACAGCGAGTGAGCGGATGCGAGGCAAAGCACTTCACGAGCAACTGAACGTGCGTCGTTCAGCTGGTCAACGATCGCTCGGTCGGTCGTCGCCCCGTCAATCCGCTCCCGAGAGATTTGGTCTGGACAATCAGAACACCAACTTGAAACGATGACGCAAAACATGCCGCTCGGAGTCGGGCGATTCAGCAACCCATTCCCCTCGTCGATCCGAAGTCGGATGCTGGCCTCCATGGAACGACCAGCGTCTGACCAACGAGCTCTCGCGCCCACATGTTGGAGACCGATGCCGGTAGAACCGTCGCGGCCCGTCGGAAAAGTCGTACACCTGGCCATCACGAAGCGCTGGTGCCCTTCCTGGCCC
>JBDTMO010000080.1:0-12521 GCA_039934235.1 bacterium
GATGCCGCGAGCATCGCGAAGTCCGAATTCCTCACCTTGATGAGTCACGAGCTGCGCACACCGCTCAACGCCGTGATTGGCTATGCGGAATTGGTCGGCATCGGGCTCGCTGGGCCTGTCACCGCGGATCAGCGCGCGCACCTCGAGCGCATTCGTGCGAACGGAGAGCACTTGCTCGAGTTGGTCGACGAGACGATCGACCTCGCGCGCGCCGGCGAGGGACAGCTTGCGCTCCTGACGGCAAACGCCCCGGCGGTTCGCATCGCCAACGATGCACTCGGCGACGTGCGCGCGATCGCCGTGTCGCGCGGCGTGCATTTGTCGCGCGCATGCACTGGCGGCGACGACGCGGTGTTCATCGGCGACGCGGAGCGCGTGCGGCAAATACTGCGACACCTGCTTCACAATGCGGTCAAGTTCACGCCGCGCGCCGGAAAGGTAAGATGCGAATGCGGCGTCGCCGCAAAGCAGGACGAGGCTGCCCGCGCGCTCGGCACCGGGCCGTGGGTGTATTGGCGTGTCAGCGACAACGGCGCCGGCATCGCGCCCGATCAATTGACCTCGATCTTCGATCCGTTTACGCAGGTGGATCGCGGTCACGCGCGCGCGAGTGATGGCTCGGGACTCGGGCTGACGATCAGCCGGAGCTTGTCACGCCTGATGAAGGGCGACCTCACTGTGCAGAGTGAGCTCGGCCGCGGGTCGCAATTCACGTTGTGGTTGCCAGCGGCAGCCGCGTCAGTAATCGAGACGCCCTAGCTGGCTCGCTTCTCTTCGCCGGTCCGGCGGTCGGGCAGCGCAAACGCGAACAAAGATCCCTCCGCTGGGAACTCTGCCCATACGCGCCCGCCAAGTGCCTGCGCCGTCTCGCGCACGATACTCAAGCCGAGCCCCGTTCCGTCGGCTTCGGAAACGGTCTCGTGTGCGCGGTAAAATCGCTCGAACAACTGTTCCCGTTTGTCTTCGGGTACACCGAGTCCGTTATCAACCACGCGCACGACGAGTTCGCCGAGTCCGGCAGGTCCGATCTCGCGCGCCGAGCTGATCTCTACCCAGCGCTCCGCGGTTTGCTGATTGGCGTACTTGATCGCGTTCGACAGATAGTTGGTGAGGCAGAGCTCCACTGCAGCTGCACTGATCTCCGCGTCGACCATCTCAGGCGCGATACGAATCGTGACGCCCGCGTCGAGCGCCGCTTCACGGACCTGGCGCACGGCTTCCTGGGCAGCGGCACGCAGGCTGACGTTGCGCTGTTGTCGCACGTCATGGCCACTGCGTCCAACAGCAAGAATGTTCGTCACCGCACCTTGCATCAGGCGGGCGTTTCGGCGCACGATGTCGACGAACCGCGCGCGCTCCGTGAGCGGCATGTCTGGCAGCTCGAACAATACGTCGCCGGCGCCGAGGATCGAGCCGATGCGATTCTTGATCTCGTGCGAGACGACGCGGTTGAACGTGCGAAGGCGTTCCTCCCGCTCGTGCACCTCCGCCGCGACCAGGCGAAGGAAGTGCGTCGTCGTCGTTTCCTGAATGATCGAGATAGCGCGAAAGAGCCGTTGCCCGCAAAAGAGCAACTCGCTCTTCGCACAGGGCTCGGGCATGAGATCCGCTTCCATCGCGAGATAGTTGAAGAGGATGCCGCCGAGTATCTCGTGTTCCTTCATGATTTCGTAGACATCGAACCCCTGTGCGTGGCGTAGCGCGCCCAGTTCCATTGCCTTCGCCACAACGGGAATGTCGGCCTTGACTTCGGCGGCCGGGTCTTCGAGGTAGTCCGCGATGCCATCGATGAGCAGCATCACGTGATCGAGCAGATCTTCGGTTGGGAAGACGCGGTTCGCGTCGATCGAAACACGCTCGACAATGCGATCGAGCCAGCGTGCTGTTAGTTCACGCTTGTGTGCGCGAAGACGGGCAGCGAGCGCGGCAGCAAGGGGGCAGTCAACAGCCTCAACGTGACTCATGTGCGAATAGTGTGCACGGAACAGGCCGCCGTCGAGGCGGTCCGTTCAGTGCTTGGTGACCACCGAGTTCGTCTCGGACAACGCGTGGCCGAGTGCGCCTGCCAGCTTCACGGCGTCGTCATTCGCCCAGAAGTGCATGAAGAGTAGACGAGGCTCTTCGGTGAGCATGTGGCTGTGCAGCGCGCTTATCTCGATCCCTCCCTGTTGCAGGGCACGAATCACCTTATTCACCTCGGCGCCGCGCATCACGAAGTCGCCGGTGATCGCCGCCTTGCCGCCACCAGTGGGCTGAAAGTTGATTGCCGTGGCGACGCCCATCGACGGCGGAATTTCGAACTTCCCATCGTGAATGATTTCGCGCCGGGGCACACTCACCTGATAGACCACGCCGTTCAGCTTTCCAGCCACTCCGAGTGCGTGCGCGATGGCCGCTGTGTCGAGATCTGCGGCGCTTGGGTTGGCCGCTGCTCCCGGAGTTCCGAGTGGCGTGTGACTTGTCGCGAGTGCGGAGCGCACTGTCCCTGCGATCTTCACGGCGTCGCCGTGAGCGGAGACGTGCATGTACATCACGTGCGGCGACTCGTGCAGGACGTGGTTGTGTAGCGCAGTCTGCTCGACGCCACCTTTTTGAAGCGCGAGCATGACCGGTTGAATTTCGTCTTCGGTGAGCACCAGGTCGCCCATCGCCATGGAGTGGCCGCCGGTGATTTTCTTGAAGGCCAGCCACGAGCCCAACGCGAGGGCTGGCTTGAGCTGTACGCCTCCGGCGGTGACCTGTAAGTCGCTGCGCGGAAAGCTGTACTTCATGACGTCGCCTGGTTGTGCGGCGCCTTTGCGTCCAAGTGCGCTGTCCACGGACGACCAGTCGCTCGCGGCAGTCTTCGTGGAGGATTGCGGCGCCTGCGCACTGGCTGCATGAAACCCCGCGAGCAGGGCAGCGGTGGCGACCGACGTTAGGGCTTGGCGCATCACGTGATGGACAGTTGTCATTGTTCGCAGGAGTTACCAATCCGGTTGGGCCAGCGGCCGAGCACACGTATATTGCTCGTCGAGCCTCCGTTTGTCATCCGGAGCGACGTGGAAAATCTGCGCGTCGAGCGCGCACGTCCTCGTCGTCGAGTCGTTTCCACGGCCCCGCGAGCGCGAGAGAGATCCTCGGTGGTTCTTTGCAGGTGGCCTTTTTGAAAGCCCGCTCGAGAGTGTGAGCGCCGCTCTGTGATCGCAAGCGCAACAATTGGCTCCCGGGCCCAGCTGTTGCTCCATTTCTCCTCGCGCGGCTCCCATTCCGCGATGGATGGCCCATTGCTGCGGCGGGACGACGATTCGTATCGACGGACCCGCAATTCGTGACATCCTGGCGCAGTTCGTGACACGGGCGTGGGGACTGAGGTTGTGCACCGTGTCTGAGACATGCGCGACCGACAGAAAGGCGCGTGAAGCCAACGCACCACTAACGACGGGGTCGTCATGCCAAGTCCAATTCCTTCGCCAACTCATCGCCTGAGCGCAGTGCTCTGCGTGGCGGTGATGTCTCCCTGCGCCGGCCATTTTTCCGGCGAGAGCGCCAGTGCACCGTTGCCCGCGCCCATCGACTTGACCGCCGACCTGATCCAGCGCGAGGTCGACACGACATTCACACGCGCGGAGCCGGCGTTCACGCTGACGTCGACGTCGCAGGCGGGCGCGAGCTTGGCACTATCGACGTTGGAGTCCACCTCCCGCGCGTTCTCGTCGCTCTTCGGGCAACGCCCGCCACCGATTACGGTTGTCGTCGTCGACACGACGAACCCCGTACGCGCGTACCCGCGCGGCGGCGACGGCAGCAAGACAATCACGCTCGTTGGTGCGGGTCTCGCAGGCACTGCGGCAGGCAACGCGCACGTGCGGCAAACCTTTCAGAAAACGTTGACGCTGATGGCCGCGAACGCGTGGGTCGGTTCGTACGCCAGTTCATGGACCGGTGCGTTGGTACGACGCGGCGTATTGTCGCCGGAGGTCATGACCGACTCAGCGGCGGCGCCTGTGCTTCCCGATTGGCTGCAAGCCGCGTCCATTCATCTGCTCGCCAACGCGGATGCCGCGCCGCAGGCAGCGCGCATGATGCGCGCGTACGCGGACGATGCGGCGTCGCTCACGGTACTCTTCGACTACGAGATTCCGCAGACGTCGGACGACGACCTCGAGGAATTCCTGTCGGACTTGAGCATCGGCGCCATGCACCCGGCGGCGTTTCGCGCCGACGTCTCTCCCCCTCGGCGACAGACAGCGCTGTTCCTCGCAGAGGCCACGAGTGTGCTCGAGTTCCTCCGCGACGTACGCGGCGTAAACGTCACGAAAGATCTGTACGCGCCGTTACTGGCGGGTGCGGACATCCAGCAGGTGCTGTCCCGCGCGCCGATTGCAACGTCGATCGACGATCTGGAGTCGGAGTGGAAGAGGTGGGTGTCGAGTACTCAGTCGCCGCAAGGGATGGCGTCGTCCGCCGAACGAGAGCCGTAACGCCAACGCTCCGTCAACGTCACAGGACATCAAACCGCGCCATCATCGCATGGTCCTCGTGCTCGAGGTTGTGGCAATGCATGAGGTATCGTCCGCGAAACCCATCGAACCGCACGATGACATCCACGCGCTCACCTTTCCCGAGGGCGACTGTGTCCTTCCAGCCGCCTTCGTGCGGAAGCGGTGGTCCGTCATTTCGGCGGAGCACCTGGAAAGGGGACAAATGCACGTGCACGGGATGGAGCATCCCTAGCGGTCCAATCCTGTGGTTCTCGAAAGTCCAGATCTCACTTTCTCCCGAACGAACGGTTGCAATTGGACGATCGGGGTCGAACGTCTCGCCGTTGATTGCCCAGCTGACGGGCGGAAACGCCCGTGACAACTTGCCGCCAAACGCGAAGACACGCGTTCGTGCGGCGTGCTGCGGTGCGAGCACGTCGATTGTCGACAGGCGTGACGGCACACTGGAATCGTCACGCTCACGTCGGACGACGATGCAGCGCACGATACTCTCCGGCTCGTCGGCGTTGGCTGCGTTCACCAGGTCGACAGTGCTGCCGACCGGGAGCGCCGAGAAATCCACGATGACGTCCGCGCGCTCGCCCATCGCGAGCGGAACCTGCGCGCACTCGACGGGTGCCGCGAGCAGACCGCCATCATTGCCGACGAGTAGCAGCGGCTCGCCAGAGCTCAACCTCACGGTGTAGGACGTGGAGTTCGACGCATTGAGGATGCGCAAGCGATACTTTCGAGCGGCCACTTCCAACAATGGCCATGGCACGCCGTTCACGAGCGTGATGTCGCCACCCACGCCAATGCGATCGCCGTCCTGATAGGCAAGCTCGCCAGCCTGCGTGATGCGTCGCTGCTGCAGGATCATCGGCAATTCGTTCTGGCCGGCAGGCAAACGCAGTGCGGCCTCCTCTTCGTCGCGGATGAGGTACAGCCCAGCGAGCCCCATGTAGACGTTGCGTCCAGTGTGATCCATCGCGTGATCGTGATACCACAGCGTCGCCGCTCGGCTGCGATTGGCGTAGACATATTCGCGTTGTGCACCGGCAACGATCATGTCGGTAGGAAAACCGTCTGACGCCGGGTCGGTGTTGCCGCCATGGAGGTGAACGGCCGTGTGCGCAGTGAGTGCGTTGTGCACGCGCAGCACCGCGCGGCGGTTTCTCGTCACCGAGATGGTTGGTCCGGGGAATGATCCGTTGTATCCCCAGATGCGAGTGAGCGCGCCAGGCATCACCTGGATGTCGCGCGCCTCCTCGACGAGATCGAAGTAGTCGGCGTCGCCGTCCGCGGTGGTTGGCTGTAAAACGGGAGGGGCGCGAAACGGTTCGGAGAAGCGGCGGTAGGCGTCCTTCTGGGTCCGCCCGCGCGATCCCGGCACGCCGGCCATCGCCGCGGCGCTGGTGCCGGCGCCAGCGAGCACGAGCCATTGGCGCCGGCTCAGGCTGCGGGCGAAAGTGTGTTGCATGAATCTGCGCGGAGGAAAGTGAATGGCGTCGTCAGTGGGCGCGCGTTCAACGGCCCACTGTTCCCGGCGGCGCGTCGGACAGGTACGCCATGACTCGTGCAATCGTGTCGTCGAGTTCCGTCACCAGTGACGGCGGTACGTCGCGGAACAGGCCAACGAGCGCCTGCTCGCGCCCCTGATCGAAACGGACGAGCAGTTTTACGCCTTCGGGTCCCAGCGTGATTTGTTTCTGGCGGCGATCCTCGGGATTCTCCGTGCGCACGACAAACTTGCGCTCCACCAGCCGGCTGAGCATGTGGCTCGTCGCGCTGAGCGAGAGCCGTCGATGCGTCGCGACGTCGGACACCGACAGCGCACCACGATGCTGCAACAGGATGAGCGTGCCAAGTTGCGTCAGCGTCAGGTCGACTTCCTGAATCGTCGTCGAGATGCTTTGCAAGCCGCCGCGAATCATGATGCGACCGAACGCCTGCGTGGCGTTGGTCGACACCGGGGCTGCCACGCGCAGCGCCTTCGCACGAGTGGATGGTTTCGGCTTGGTCATGCAACGACTCCATCCATCGACACGTGGACTCGATCGCGAGGAGCGATACCCATTACTGCCCGAACTTGAACCAGAAGGTTGCCGAATACGACGCGCCGCCATTTCGCACCGAAATATTGGGCTGGCCACTCGGCCCCATGGTCAGCGGCCCGGCGAACTTCGTTCCGATGGGGCTGATCCCGTTCAGGAAGGAGATGTCGCCCGGCGGGTACACGACATGTGTTCCGCCCGGCTCGGCGCCAGCTGCCGTCGGTTCGTGCGGCGTGAGCACACGCAGAAACACGTCGTTCGTCGCCGAGACGACGGTGATCGGCACTTCGCGCGTTTCGAGCGTTGCCCAATACACGTTTTCGTGAAAGCCCTTGAACTCCGGGTAATTCCACTCGGTGCCAGTCATGACGTCGTTGTACGTCTTGTGCCAGACATCGAACTCCACACCACCGGTGCGATTCTTCCACACGCGGAATGGTCCTCGTCCCAACCAGCGCATGCCGGTCACGAGCGAGTCGGGATAGTCGAACGTCACGCCCATGTAGTCACGCGGTTGAAATCCCTGGACGCGGTATCCGTAGTTGAGCTTGAGCCATCCATTCGGCTGGAGACGCCACTCCACGCGCTGGAGCTCACCTGCGAACTTCGCTTCGACGACAAAATCATTGCCGTCCGCGCGCTCGCTCAGCGACGTAAGGGTCGCGGGGCCGGATACCAGTCGAGGCCCATCGCGCAACGACACGAGTTTGCCGTTGCTCGTCACACGCTGGAGGCGGCCAACACTGTCGATGCGTACCTCCGTGCCGTTCGCGCGCATCGTGATGACGCCGTTGGTCCGTTCACCAGTCGCGCGCGCTGATCCCGGCGCGGCCGCTGGCGCCGTCGCTGTCGCAATCGTCGACGCATCCTTCGTCATCCACGTCCATGTATAGATCTCTCGGCCATACTGATCGGTGGCAGTCAGCGCGAGCGCATCGTGTTTGCGCCAATCGTTGGGTAGCGAGAGCTGCAGCGTGCCGACACCACGCGGCGGAACAGCGGGCGACGCGATCGTACCGCTTGACGCCACCGTATGGCCGAGCGCAGACGTCGAGGCCGGCGGAAAATCCATGAGCCGCCACGCAAAGCGCACCTGCCGCAAGTCGGTGAAGTCGTAGCGATTCTCGATACGCAGCGTGCCAGTGAACGTCGATGGCAAGCGGTTCAAGTCGCCCCACGCGATGTACACGGGCGACCAGACCTTCTTTACGGTGAAGAAGCTTCCTTCCTTTTCGCGATATGGGCCGACGAGACCATCCGGCGCACGATTGCCCGTAACATCGATTCGCCCATTCTGGTCCGCCCGCACGATGCCCTCATCCGCAAAGGCCCAGATGAAGCCGCCGACACCCAGCGGATGTGCGAGCATCAGCTTCCACCAGTCGTCGAGGCCAGCGCCACCGCCGCCGTCATACAGCGCGTGCAGGAATTCCGTCGGCATCATGAGGTCATCGCCGCCGAACGACGATCCGGCGCAACATCCATACGCCTCGTAGTGTGCGGTGTTGATGCCACCGAAGTTCTGCCATGGATGCAGGACGGTGCGCGCCTGCGGATCCCACAGCGCGTAATCGGCATCGAGCGCGGTGTTGAAACCGCCCTCGTTTCCATTGTCCCAGAAAATGATCGACGGATGATTCACGTCGCGGATGACGAGCTCTCGCACGAGCGGCTTTCCGACCGCGGTGCTGACGAACGCCTGCCAACCCGTGAGCTCATCGAGGACGAAGAGACCGAGTGAGTCTGCAGCGTCGAGGAAGTGCGGGTCGGGTGGATAGTGCGACATCCGCACCGCGTTCATGTTCATCTCCTTGATGAGCAACGCGTCGCTGACACTCAGTGCGTGATTCGTGGTGCGTCCCGTGGTCGGCCAGAACGAGTGACGGTTCACGCCCCTGATGCGTACGGGGCTTCCGTTCACGTACACGCCGTCGTGCGGCCGGACTTCTACGGTGCGAAAACCAAAGGTCTCCGTTGCCTCATGCACCACGGTGCCATGCGACATGAGGCGCACGTGCACGCGATAGCGGTTGGGTGTCTCAGGCGTCCAGGCGCGAACGCCAGGGGTGCGGGTATGAAGTGTTGCCTTGTCCGCGCCAGACGTGATGGCGGCCGAGAACAGCGGACCAACGGGCGCGCCGTCGAGACGCACGACCTGTCCGGTTACGCGGTCGGCGTTCGTGATGCCCTCGAGAAATACGGACGCTGTGAAGTCGCCGGTGTGGCGCGCGTCGAGCGCCGTGCGAATGATGTTCTGCGTCGGCCGAGCCTCGAGCCACACCGGCCGAAAAATTCCACCGAACAGCCAGAAATCAGAACGGCGCTCGGCGCGATTGATCGACGAGTCGGACGAGAACTTCTTGACCCGCACCTCGAGCAGGTTTTGCTGGCCTGGCCGAATCAGCTTTCCAACGTCGTAGCGAAACTCTGTAAAGCCGCCTTGATGGATCGGGCCGGCTGACTGTCCGTTGATGCGCACATCGGTATCGGTCATCGATGCGCCGAACACGATGTCGATGCGCTTGCCGTTCCACGCGGCCGGCACTGTGAAGTTGTGGCGATATTCGCCAATGCTGTCGGGCGCGGGCGGCGACCAGTCGTTCGAATAGTGGTACGTGCCGAAGCCCTGCATCTCCCAATTGGAGGGTACGGGGATCGTCATCCATTGGCCCGCCTGCCGTCCGCCACTCACGCGGAAGTCCCATGGCACGGTGCTGTCACTGCCCGTGCCGGAGAGCAGTTGTCGTTGCGTAGGCTGCGCGACTGCCGGCGCAAACGCGAGCAGGGTGAGCAGCATGTTGCCACGGAGCAATTGCGTTGTCGCGATCTTCATTGGCGGAACTCCGGCCATGCGATGAGCAAACCAGTAACAGCGGGAACGGTCATGACGATATGGGTAAGTTCGGCGTAGGTGTTCGGCGTCGTCAGCGCGGGCATGAAGGGCCTGCCGATCCAGAACGCACCGTAAAAGCCAAGCATCAGCACCGCGCACATCCACCATGCGATGCGAGTGCGGTGGCGTTCCCTGGCACAGAACGCGAGCCCGATCGCCGCCATCATGGCCAGTACGCCGACGTATTCCCGAAAGGCGATATACCAACCGTGTGTTGGCGGATAGCTGCTGCTTGGCACCAGGAGAAAGTTCGGGTCGCCCACCATCTTCATCAAGTAGTAGAGAGAGTTGGCGCCAAGCAGGAAGCCGAGCAGCAGCAGTGCTCGGGCCATGTTGATTCTGGTGAGCACGCGCGGATTGTCGGCGCGATCGACACTGATGATTCCGGAACGCATGACATTCTCCTGGCCACTCAAAAGTCGACTCCCGACGCTAGAATATGTACCGGCCAACGGCCATGGTCGTGACGGTCACAAAGAGCAGCGCCGCGGTGGATCGCCACACCCACGCGTTTCGACGAACAAGGCGTGCGTGCTCGACGTTCAGCGGCTGCGTCGCACGGCCCCCGGTGGCGTCAATGGCGTTGCGGCATCGGCGCAGGGCCATGCCGACGGGAATCCCCAAACCGATCATGACGAGGAATGCAGCGGCGGCGGCGAAGAATCCAATCGCATAGGCCTCGTTTGGGGCCGGGTGGGACCAATCCCATTTCGCGTGCGCGAAGAATTTTCTAAAGAGCCCGACTCCCGAACCGATGGCCACGACCGCTGATATCACGAGCGTGTAGGAGAGTCGTCGCTCGAGCATCATCTGGCCAATGAATCGTCCGTCCGCTTCGCTCGAGCGTTCTGGTCCCCGCACGACGAAGCCGGCGAGGACGAAGGCAGCGCCAGCCCAAAACACGCCGCTCAGCACGTGCAGGAACCGCAGGGCTACCAGGAATGGATCGCTGGCCACGTTCGATGGAGAGGAGGGGTTTCGCGCGCCGCGGCGGCGCGACCATTACTACGATGCATCGAATACTTCGATACATCACAGTAATTGGACAACGCGAACATCGTCAAGGGGCAGCATGAGCCGTCGACGCGCGAGGCGTCGCGTTAGCCTGGCTGACTGCTCAGGGAATCAATCCCAGCCAGCGCTCGACCGCTTCGCGTCGCGTGCGGCTGACGCGCAACCGAATGCCGCCCTTGAGCACGAGCACACCATCGCCGCCTGCTTCCCGCTCGAGTGCTTCGACGAGATCGAGACGTACGATGATGGACCGGTGTACGCGCATGAACTGCCTGGGATCCAGCCGCTCTTCGAGCGTCTGCATGGTTTCGCGAATGACGGACGTGCGTCCGGCGACGTGCAGCTCCGCGTACGGCCCCGCGGCGGTGATGTAGTCCACCTGCTTCACGAGCACGGGACGAACAACGCCGCGCACCTCGACCGCAAACCGTTCGAGGTATTGTGAAGTCGGCGCTTCGTTGGCCGCACCCGGTTGTGCGGGCGGCTGGGCACTCGGCGCATCACCATGCTGTAGAATGGCGAGCAATTTCTCGCGCAGCTGCCCCATGTCTTTCGCTGCAATGGCACGCCGCGCACGCCGGAATGCTTCCTCGAATCGCTCGTCGTCGAACGGCTTCACGAGATAGTCCACTGCTGCCACGGCAAACGCTTCCACCGCATACTGATCGTACGCAGTGACGAAGATTGTTGCGGGCATATTGTCGGCGCCGATCTCACGCACGACGTCGAGCCCGGTCTTGCCGGGCATCTGCACGTCGAGGAACACGAGGTCGGGACGATCGGCGCGAATGGCCTCAATGGCCGCAACGCCGTCATTCGCTGTTCGAACCGACGCGATTCCCGTCTCGTGCTGCAACAAATCCTGGATGCGCATGCGGTTCAACGGCTCGTCATCCACCACGAGCACGGAGAGCGGAGCCGGCGTCTCAGCCATCGACGACCGAAGCGTGAAGTGATGGTGCAGGCACGGCGACACCGGCCGCACGGAACGGAATCCTGACCTCCGCCACCGCCCCTCGCTCGTCATCGCGCGCGAGCGTAAAGCGCTGCTGCTGTCCATACAACTGCGTGAGCCGAGCGCGCGTGTTTCGCAGGCCGACGCCGCCGGATGGCGTGCGTCCGGCGAGTGCGAGCGGAGCCTCACCCAACGTCACGCCGGGACCATCGTCCGCCACGCGCAAGACAACCGTGTCGCCGTCGAGATGCGTCTCGATCGTGATACGCCCACCATCGCGTTGCGGCTCGATGCCATGCTTGATCGCGTTCTCCACGAGCGGCTGCAGAATGAGCGTCGGCACGAGGGCATCGAGCGTGCGAGGATCCGTGTTCATGGTGACATCGAGTCGTCCCTGAAAGCGCACCTGCATGATATCGAGGTATTGCTGCAGAAGATCCAGCTCGCGCCTGAGGGGAATCTCCGGCGCATCGGCCCCTTCGAGGCTGAAGCGAAGCAGTGCGCCCAATCGTGAAATCATCTTGCGCACGCCGCGCGGATCGCGCTCCACCAGCGAGGCCACGGCGTTCAGGGTATTGAAGAGAAAGTGCGGATCGAGCTGCCGGCGAAGTGCGTCGAGCCGAGCCTCTGCCAGTTGACGCTCGAGAATGTTCGTTTGCTCATGGCGCGCGCGATAGCGCAGCGAGTACGCGCGAGCAAACCCAGCGGCGACGACGCCAAGGTACACGACGAGCGCGTTGAGCATGCCGAACCAGAACGGCGGTGGCCGGAAGCTGCGGTTCCCGAAGCCAACCGGAGGTTTGCCGAATTGCGTCCGGAACATCGTCCCGAGAATGCCCACCAATACGATGACGATGATGCCAACGACCGCGAACAGTGCGATCTCGCGTGCGCGTGTGAAGCGTCCGGTGCCATAGCGCGCCGCTAACCAGAAGATCGGCAACGTGAGCAGGACCCAACACAGCGAGTCGAGCAGCGGAACGATGACCCAGCCGCTTTGAAAGGTTGCGTCCCAACCAGATCGGCTCATGACGTCGAAGATCCGGTTTGCGGACGCGAGGCACGCGTACAGCAACCAGAATGCGACGACGAGCACGATCTCGCGCTTCGTGAGCGAGAGATCGTCGGCGGAGGAGTGAGCG
>JBDTMO010000081.1:0-12449 GCA_039934235.1 bacterium
CGGCGCTGCCGATCTCGAGACGGTCGGCGCCGACTACCCATGTCGCGGGCTGCGCGATCTTCAGGTCGGTTCGTGGTGGCGCGCCGGAAATGCCACGCAAGTGAATGTGCAGTCCGGCTCCGAGCGCGCTCACCGAGTCTATTTCGAACACGGCCTCGCCGACAACGGGAAGTGGAAGTCCCCACGCCGTCACCCGCGCTGGGCGTTTCACGTGCGACTGCATTGCGTCGGCGATCTGCCCACTGCTGCCGAACGTCGTTGCGCCAATCAACAGGAAGACCAGACCGACAATGATTGCGACAAAACGGAACAATGGACTGATGAAGGCGACGGAAAATCCGGCGACTCCCAACGCCATGAGCAGCGTACCGCGTGACCTTGAGTTCATTGGACGTGCCGCCGAGATACAGTGCACGACATGCGATCGATATTCTGTTTGGGCTACATCCTGCGCTCAACATATGGGTTACCCATAGGAAAGGCAAATGCATGGTCTGGTTTGCTCCCACCCAACCGGCACCACTGGCGAGATGCGCACGTTCGTCCTAACTCGCCTTGCTCGTTCGCATACGCCACAGTCCCTCCAGCGAGAGGATCGTAGCAACGCTCCCAGTCGCACCAACGACGAAGAGTACCCAGATAAAGAAGATGCCGAGCGTGGATGCACCGATCGCATCGGTAATTCCCCTCCCCCGCATGTGGATGAAGGGCATTCCCGCGCTCATCAACCCACCGAGGAACATGATGACGTACCCCCAGCGCGTCCCGTCGAGCACCAAGGTTCCGATCGCCCAGACGATCAGGATGATCGCTGCGACGGGTGACGCCGCGCCCTTGTCGAGCCCGAGAACGAAGTCACCCGTGAGGTGAAATGCCATGAGCACGATCGAGATCAGCGACAGGGCGATGAGCGTCCGATTGTGAGTCATTGCGTATTCGGTGTGAGGTGAACTTCTCGACATGCAGGATGGGGCAGCTAACGGAAAACCGGGCCAACAGCGGCAATCCTCGGCGGCGCTGGACCTTCCTTCGTACGCCGCGCATACTCGATGGTATGACATGCGTTGGTGTACGCGCCAGAAGCGGCGCGATGTGGGTAATTGCGATGGTGCTCGCCACCGCGTGTGCGGGTGGCGGTAGCGTTTCGCTTCCCGGACCGACGGCCGTGCCCGACATCCGATCGTATCCGCCGCTACCCAACGATGCCGCGCCTGGTGCGTCCGCCGGAGCCGTGGCTGCGGCTAACGCCATCGGTCGCGGCGTGAACTTCGGCAACATGCTCGAGGCGCCCACGGAAGGCGCTTGGGGTCTTACCATCACGGACGATTTCATCGACAAAGCCGCTGCGGCGGGCTTCACGTCGGTGCGTGTGCCGGTGCGCTGGAGCAATCACGCTGGCATCGAAGCCCCGTTTACGATCGATGCAGCGTTCATGGGGCGTGTCGAGGCCGTCGTCGACAAGCTGCTCGCGAAGGGGCTGGTCGTCGTGCTGAACGTGCATCACTACCGGCAACTCGATGGCGATCCGCTCGACGCCGGTGAGCTCGCCGTCGCTGGGGCGGCTGTCGATGTGCGATTCGTGATGTTGTGGGAGCAGGTGGCTAAGCAGTTTCAGGGGCGCGGTATCCGATTAGTGTTCGAACTTTACAACGAGCCGCACGGCCGAATGAACGGCGAGCCATGGAACGTGCTTGCAGCGCGTGCATTGGGCGTCGTTCGTAAAACCAACCTCGATCGCATTGTGGCCATCGGACCGACAAACTGGAACTCGGCAAACGACCTGCAGTTGCTCAAGCTTCCCAATGACGCGAACCTGATTGCGACCGTGCACAACTACGCACCATTCCGTTTCACGCATCAAGGCGCGGAGTGGGTCAATCCTGTCATGCCGGTTGGCATAGCGTGTTGCAGTGCGGCGCAGCAAGCGGAAATGTCCGCGCCACTTGACCTCGCACGAGCGTGGTCGGCCGCGAAGCACTATCCGGTGTTCGTCGGCGAATTTGGCGCGTATAGCAAGGCTGACGAGGCTTCGCGAATCGCGTTCAATCGCTACATGCGCGATGCGATGGAGACGCGCGGCATGAGCTGGCATTACTGGGAGTTCGCTGCAGGATTCGGCGTGTATGATCCCGCGAAGCTCAGCTTCCGTCAGCCATTGCTCGACGCCTTGCTCGGGCGTTAGCCAGAATCCCAACTCGGGCTGCGCACTGACGACTTACCTGAGGTTTGTTTTGCGACACGAATATTCTTGTAGCCGCACGCACGCCAGGTGAGCTAGCGTTCGTCTCCGGACATGGGCGCGTGCCCGATCTTTGTGACCTTCTTCAGCACGCGATCGAACTTCTTCCGGCTACCCCGGGCCGCGCGCTCGGCGAGATATTCGTCGGTCATGAGCGCAGACATCTTCTCGGCCAAAGCCGTGGCGATCAACTGATTGATCGAGATGTCCTCACGCTCGGCGAGTGCACGGGCTTGACGATGGAGGGACTCCGGGAGTCGGAGACTAATGCTGCTCATAGCTGAGCCTCAACGCGCCGCAGGAAGGCGCCAGGTGAAAGGACATCAATGCCGAACTGCTCGGTGCCGGCGAAATCGCGGCGATTGTGCGTGACGATGCACGTGACACGGGCCTCGTCCGCAAGCTCAAGGACGAGATCGTCGCGCGAATCGCTCAGAAACGGCCGCCAGAGATAGAAGATGGCGTGGGGTTCCGCGATGCTGCAGGCGTAGTCGAGGACATCGTCAATGTCCGCGAAGGAGAGCCCGAGCTCTCGAGATTGCCGCTTCGCTACCGCCTCGTACTCGAGGATGAGCGGAACGGAGATACACAGAGTGAAGGCTGCCCCGCCGAGGTACTGGAGGAGCTGAAACGATGCCCCGTCGGGTGAGCGCAGCCCGGCGATGAACACGTTGGTGTCGAGGACGACGCGAACTGGCACATGGTATCATATACGATACCACTCTGTCATACAAGACCTGCCGTGTTATAGTGTGTTATCCTGAAGCCACCATGCGACTGCTGATCTACACCGGCTGGCCCGTCAAGGCGTGGCGCATTCCCGACGAACAAGTCGCGCGAATTCGCGCAGCGCTTCCTGACGTCGACGTACGCCACGTCACCAGCGCCGACGACGCCGCACGCAGCGTCACCGACGCCGACGTTGGACTCATTCCCTGGCTCACCACGCCGATTCTTTCCGCGGCAACCCAGCTCCGTTGGGTCCACTCCACTGCCGCGGCTGTCGGCGACCTGCTTCCGCTCGACGAGCTCGCGCGTCGGCACATCGTCGTGACCAACAGCCGCGGCGTGCAGGCAGTCCCCATGGCCGAGCAGGTAATGGCCGGCTTGCTGGCACTCGCTCGGCGTTTGGATTTGACCATCCTCGCACAACGCGATCGACGCTGGATTCAGGCGCAGCTCGGCGAGATCGACCGGCCCTGGCTCCTCCGCGGCAAGTCGATGACGATCGTCGGGCTGGGGTCTATCGGCATGGCCATCGCGGAACGTGCGCACGCATTCGGGATCCGCATTACCGGCGTGCGACGTCGTCCCTCTGAGCCCGCCCCGTCGTATGTACGAGTGGCGGGCGCCGATGATCTCGACGATGCGCTTCGCGGCGCCGACATCGTCGTCATCGCCGCACCTGCGGTTCCTGCAACCATGGGAATGCTCGGCGAACCGCAGCTTTCGATGCTCGCGCGCGGCGCGATTCTCGTGAATGTCGGCCGAGCGCAACTCGTGGACACGAACGCGATGGTGCGTGCGCTCGAGAGTGGGCAACTCGGCGGCGCTGTACTCGACGTGTTCGACACCGAGCCGCTCGATGCCGCGAGTCCGCTCTGGTCGATGCCGAATGTGATCATCACTCCGCACAGTGCCGGCTTTCGCGCGGACCATTGGCAGGAGGTGACGGATCTTTTCATCGAGAATGTCGGGCGCTATCAACGCGGCGTGGCGTTGCTGAACGTTGTCGATCCAGTGGCGGGCTACTGAATTTTGTCGTCCCGAGCGCAGGAGAAGGACCTGCAACTGATGTTGAGTGGAAGGGTGCAGATCCTTCGACGCGCTTCGCTCGCTCAGGATGACAAGCAGATCCTTCGACGGGCTTCGCTTGCTCAGGATGACAAGCAGATCCTTCGACGCGCTTCGCTCGCTCAGGATGACAAGCGGATCCTTCGACGCGCTTCGCTTGCTCAGGATGACAAGGCAACCAACTCACAGCGTCCGCTTGAACAGCAGCACGGATCCCGTGACCATCACCGTCGCGAACACAGCCAGGAACAACAGATCCGGCAACAACACCGAAACGTTCGCTCCCTTCAAGAGCAGTACGCGAAGCGCATGCACCGCGTAGGTGAACGGGTCAACTCGCGCGATCACCCGTAACCATGTGGGCAAACCCTGCGTGGGATACACTGCACCGCTCGGGAAATACAGCAGCGTGTTGAGCATTCCAAACACGGCGCGCGGCATGATCGGGCTATTCATCCGCGCGACGATGCACGACGTCATCGCCATGAACGCGATGGACACCAGTACGACCAGCACGATCAACGACAACAACCGCGCCGGCTCTAAAATAGAAGTCGCACCGGCTGATAACGCACCGATCAACGCCAGCAGCACGCCGCCGACAGTTGCCTTGATCGTCCCCGACAAAATCTGCGCGATGACAAGCTCCGACTTCGTGATCGGCGTAACGAGGTAACCCTCGTGCACACCGCGCTGCTTGTCGTCGAGATATAGAATCGCACCGCCAATCATCGCCGACATGAACAGCCCAAGCGAGATGACGCCCGGCAGCATGTACCGCATGTACGGCACATACGGATACAGCTCCACCGCATCCATGGTGACGACGGCGCTCACCCTCGACGGAGCAACCTTCTCGCGTGCCGCACGTTGCACGGCGCCCGTGATGTACGAGCGCAGCGTAGCGCTCAACACGTTATCGGTGTTGTCGAGCAACAGCCCGACATGCGGGCGCTCACCCGCATAGACGCGCCGAGAGAACTGCGCGGGAAGCACCAACGCGCCTTGCACGACACCATGCCGCACATCGTCGGCCGCCTGCTGCTCCGACGCGTACGTAATTGGCCGCACCATGTCCCCGTTGGTTTCCAGCGCGTACAACGCCTCACGGACTCGCCTCGCTGCAGGCCCGCCATCTTCGTCCACGACCGCCAGCGTGAGATGCGTCGCTCGGCCACCGAAGGCATTACCCAGGACGAAAAGTTGAAGCAACGGCATCAACAGCGTCATGAACAGGATCATCGGCGTGCGAACGAACTTGCGCAGTTCTCGCTCGACGATTGCCGACACTCGTTGCCTGTTCATTTCAGTGCGTGCCCCGTGTAATGCGCAAACACATCGTCGAGCGTCGTCGAGCTCACCGACAGCGATTGCAGCGATACCCCGCGACGCTGTGCATGCGTAACGAGCGACGTCGCCGCTCGGCCGGCATCATCGGCGACGAGACGCCATGTGTCGCCGCCTAAGGCGTGCGCCGAGGCAATGCCGTCCAACGCGAGGAGTTCAGCCTCCCATCCGTCCGGCGCGTGGTCGACTTTTGCCTCGATTGCTGTGCCTCCCGGCACCGCGTCCTTGAGCGCCCGCGGCGTATCCAGCGCGACGAGTTTTCCCTTGTCCACGATGGCAATGCGATCGCACAACCGGTCAGCTTCGTCCATGTAATGCGTCGTGATCAGCACCGTGAGTCCGCGCGCCTGGCGCAGCTTGGTGATCATCTCCCACACGTCCGCGCGTGACACGGGGTCGAGACCCGTTGTCGGCTCATCGAGAAAGAGAATGTCCGGCCGATGCACGAGTCCGCGCGCGAGCTCCGCTCGTCGTCGCATGCCGCCAGACAACGTGCCGACGAGCGACTTCCTTCTGTCCGCGAGATGTACGAGCTCGAGCAACTCGTCCATCGCGCGCTTCCGCTCTTCCTTCTGCACGCCATACAACTTCGCGTAGATGTCGAGATTCTCCTCGATCGACAGATCGGTGTCCGTCGTCATCGCCTGCGGAATGACGCCGATCTTCAGTCGCGCCGCATCGGGCTCGGCCGCCACATCGTGCCCGCCGACAAGCACGCGGCCGCTCGTTATCGGCACGAGCGTCGTCATCATGCGGATCAACGTGCTCTTGCCCGCGCCGTTAGGGCCGAGCAACCCAAGCGTCTCGCCGGCGGCCACCGTAAACGACACGTCGTCCACGGCAGTGAGCTTGTCGTAGACCTTCACGGCATGCTCGACGACGATTGCCGGATCGGCGACGCCGGGTCGCGGCTTCGGTCGCGTTCCAAATACGGACGGCACGGTCATTTGTGCGACGGCGGCAGCACGACGCTCGCCGTCATCCCAGGCACGATCACGTGCTTGGGATTCGCGATCGCCACCCTGAACGCGACGGCCCGTATGTCCCGCTTCGACGCGCTCACGTCGTGCTGAGTCGCAAACTCTCCTTCCGCGCTTTTGCTGATGACGCGACCTCTCGTTGTTGCTCCAGACGGCAAGCGCACTTCCAGCGAGTCGCCCACAGCGACGCCGTCCGCATCGCTCTCCGGCGCGGCAACTCTCACCCACAGGCGATCGATGTTCACCAGCACGACCACCGGCGACCCTGGACCCACGAGCTCTCCGCGTCGAGCGGCAAGCACCTGCACCACACCATTCACCGGAGCGCGCAACTCGGTGTAGCCAAGCCGTGCGCTCGCCGCGGCGGAATCTGCCTTCGCACCCTGGAGCCGAGCGCGCGTTGCTACCACTGATCCCCGGGCCGCCCTTGCACCGAGTTCACCAGCCTCCGCTCGACGCACATCAGCCTCAGCGGCCTTGAGCGACTGCGTGGCCGCGGCGAGCACTTGCTCCTGCACGCGCAGTGAGGTGGTGGAACGCTCGAGCTCAGAGGGCGAAATGCCACCGCTCTCGGCCAGCTTGGACGCACGGCCAGCGTCGGCACGCAGCCGCGTGAGCTCGGCGTCCTGCCGCGCGAGGTCTGCCCGTGCGGAGGCGAGTCGGGCGCGGGCGCCGGCGAGGGCGCTTTCTGTTTCCCCAGCGCTCTGCTGCGCGAGCACGGCAGACTGGTCCAGCTGGGCACGCATGCTTGCTGTCGAGGCGTCTGCGGATTGGGCCTGGGCGGCGAGCTCGCGCCGGTCGAGAGTTGCGAGGACCTGACCCGCTTTCACCTCGCTTCCTTCTTCGACCCAGAGTGAATCGATGCGCGCCTGAACGGGCGGGATGACGACGGTTTCGTCCGCGTCCACGACTCCGATGAGGATGAGGTCGTGTGGCCGTGAGCGGACGAACGACCATCCGGCGAGGAGGAGTGCGAGGATTCCGACGGCGAGGAGGATGCGTTGCTTCTTGTTCATGTCTGGATTGCAGCTGGTGGTAGACGGGCAGTTGCCGAGCGCCGTATTCCAGCGCAAATTGGTGGATCGACTTTTACGCCGTTAAATTCCGCAGGCAATGTTCTTTAACAGTGTTCAATTGTCAAGAGATCGCCTTAGCTTAATGGGCACGTGGAAGAATGCCTGAGTAATGTAGTGGCGACATAATATTAGTTTAGTATACACTAAACTACAATATGACGTAGATCGATTCTGACCACCTGTGGCACGAATGGCAAAGTCGAGTCGTCCGGCACCGATCGAAAATCGCGAGCAACGGCGGATAGAGATCGTCCGCGCTGCGCTCGGGCTCCTCGAAAACGGGGGGCTCGAGGCGTTGAGCCTGCGCAGGGTGGCGAAGACGCTGGGGATGCATGCGCCGGGGCTGTATTGGTATATCGAGGACAAGCAGGAGCTCATCGATTTGATGGCGAAGGCCATCGTCGAGGAGGCGCTGGCCGACGATCACGGCCCCGCCGACGGTTCAGGGTGGGAATCCTGGCTCACGGATGTGGCAGTGCGGATGCGCCACGCGATGCTGGCGCACCGCGATGGGGCCCGTGTTGTCGCGGGTGCCTATCTATTCCGCACGAATTCCATAACCAGCACGATGGAGACAGCCATTCGCGTGATGGAGGAGGCTGGCTACGGCAGGGACGTCGCGCTCCATGGCGCGATTACCGTCATGCGGTACACGATGGGCATCGCGCTCGACGATCAGGCCGGGCCCAGCAAGCGTGCGGAGATGATTCGCAAACGAATGGCGTCTGGCGAGGCGTTCGCGCCGCAGATCGATGCTGAGCGGTTTCCGCTCGTTGCGGAGGTGATGGGGCGGTGGGTTCAGCAGGTGTTCGTGCCAGGAGCGACTCCCGAGGCGATTGGCGAGCGCCACTTTCGCCACGGGCTGGAGCTGGTGATGGCGGGAATTCGGAGCGTGGGAGGCGGCAAGGGGCAGCGCCCGGCGGGCGAACGCTAGCGCGTAGAGGTCCTGTCGATTTGGCTGGCGGTTGTTCGACGTGATAGTGGAGGCCCGGGATACGACTCGCCGGCGCGGACGCTCCCCATAGTCGAAACCAGCGTAAGGATTCCCGATGTCGACATCGACCAAGCCACTGCCTCCCTCGCTCCACCAACTCGCCGACCTCAACGGTCGCGTCATTACCTCCGACGATCCGTCGTACGATCAATCCCGCGCTGTCTTCTACGGCGGCATCGACAAACGACCAGATGGAATCGTTCGCGTTACGACCAACGAGGATGTTCGGCGGGTCGTCGCAACCGCGCGCGACCAGGGGTGCGAGCTCGCCATACGCAGTGGAAAGATGCGCGTCGCTCAACTTCGCGTACTCGGCGGCGAGATGGCGCGCGTTCCAGCGGATGCAACGGCATACGCGCACCGAACCAAGCCGATGCTCATCAACGTTTGCGGCGTTCTATGAAGGAGAGACCGATCGGCCGAAGAAGGCGTCGTGGGTGAATGCATTTGCGCGAATGCTTCAACCAGGCGATGACGATGCCTACGTCGGCTTCCTGAGTGATGATGGACACGCTCGCATTCACGGGGCATATCCGGCGGCAACGTGGGAGCGCCTGACGAGGATCAAGGCTGCCTACGATCCATCGAATCTGTTTCGGCTGAACCAGAATATTCCACCAGATACCGACTCATGAAGCTGGCGCAGGTGACGCTGCCCACTCCGTGAATTAGCGCTGCGTTGCCACCGTCGAAATACCGAAAATGGCGGCGATGAGGATGAGCACGAGCATGACGAGGATGAGCCTCCGCCGCTGCCGGCGCAGTGCCTGCCACACCTCGATGTCCACATAGAAGGCGCCGGGCGCCGCCTCGCGGACGACCGCGCGGTCACGCAGCCGGCGCCAGGCGATGCCGTCGGCATCGATCCCGACAGCGCCAAGGTTGTCGAGGGTGCGCGCCGTGGCCGGTGACGTGGCGCCGGCGCGCTGGAGCGCCTCGACCATGTGGCGCTCCTTGATCAGGATGACAGCGACTGCTCCGCCCATGTGCGCTCCTCGCAGGGGAATGCCCGCGCGCGCGGGTGGCGGGCGGGAGAGAATATGGAATCGCGCGCGCGGTGGCGCGACCATGCTCCATGCTGTTGCGGCGCTCGGCGAAGTCCCCCGTCCCATCACCGGAAGATGTCGAGCCGTCCTGCGTCGATCTCGCCCGTGTAGTACGCCATGAGCGCCCGCTGGAAGACCAGGCTCGCACGCGCATTCACGACAGCGCTCTGCGCCTGCACGAGCGTCGCCCGGGCAAGGGTGACCTCGACGAACGTCGCAAGGCCCACGCGATAGCGCGCCTGCGCCGCCTCGAGCGCCAGGGCGGCCGCCTTCTGTTGTGCATCCGCGGCCGTGAGCTGCTCCTGGGCTGATTGATAGTCGAGGAACGCACGCCTGACTTCCAGCGCCACCGTCTGCGTCTCATCGCGCAGGATGAGGCCTTCGTTCTCGAGCTGGATCTGCGCACGCTGGCGCGCGATGGAAGCGGCGCCGCGATCGAAGATGGGAAGGCCGACGCCAACCCCGATGGATCCACCACGCCGCTGGTCGAGTTGGACGGCGATGTTGTCGCTCCCGCCGCTCGTGAAGCCGCTGCCATAGCTGGCCGAGCCGGTGATCACGGGAAGCCGGCCGCCGTCCGCAACCATGATCTCGCGCTGCGCGGCCTCGACGCGCAGGAGCTGCGCCTGAATGTCCACGCGACGCTGGAGCGCAATGTCCATGAGGCTGTCGAGATTCAGGTTCGGCCGACGGGTGGTATCAGCCTGCGGCGCTGGTGTCTCGAACGTGTAGTTGCCGCGCGGGTTCAGCACGAGCTCCTGGATCAGGTCCACCTTCGCCATCTCCATGGCTCGGCGCGTCGTGACGACGGCGAGCCGGGCCGATGCGGTGGCTGCCTGTTGCTGATACAGGTCGCCAATGGGCCGCGTGCCCTGCCGCGCAAATGCCTCGAGCTGCCGGAGCTGTTCTTCCTGCGCGACGAGGTTTTCCTGCTGGACGCGCGACTGCTCCTGCTGCGTGATCAGGTTGAGGAAGTCCGACGCGACGGTGAACACGATCGTCTGCCGCGCGCGCCCCAGGTCGTGACCGGCGGCGCGCACGTTCAGTTCCGCCTCGCGGAGCGCATTGACGTTCTGCCGGCCGTTGTAGAGCGTGATACCGCTCGACACGCCGAGGTTGGTGCCGAAGGTGTTCTGGCCGGACTGGCGACTGCCGAACCCCTGCGAGGATTGCGAGCTCACGTTCAGGTTGGGGAGGAACTGGTTCCTGAGCTGTCGCACGGTGAGCGAGTCGAGCGACTGGGAATTGCGCGCGAAACGCACTGTCGCGTTTTGCTCCAGCGCGATGCGAATGGCGTCGTCGAGCGTGATGATGGCGCCCGTGACGGGGCGCGACGTGGGGTCCTGTGCGCGGGCGGCGCTGGCGCCGAGGGCGAGGACGAGGATGGCGAACGAGCATGGCGGGAGTCGCGTCATTCGTAGCGGAGCGCCTCGATTGGATTGAGTGCCGCCGCCTTGCGCGCCGGATAGTATCCGAAGAACACGCCGACCCCCGCGGAGAACCCAACGGCGATAAGCACCGCCGACATCGGCACCACGGTCCTCCAGCCGGTGATTCGCGCGAGGAGCAGCGAGCCGCCGAATCCCACCGCGAGCCCGATGATGCCACCAAGAATGCTCATCACGACGCTCTCGACCAGAAACTGCGTGAGCACGTCCGATCCCCGCGCTCCGATCGCCATGCGGATGCCGATCTCGCGAGTGCGCTCGGTGACCGACACCAGCATGATGTTCATGATGCCGATGCCGCCTACCAATAAAGAGATAGAGGCGATGGCCGCGAGCAGGCCGGACATCACGGAGGTCGTGCTCGTCGCCGCCTTCGCGATCTCCGTCTGGTTGCGGACGGTAAAGTCGTCGGCATTGTCGCCGAGCCGGTGCGCCTCGCGCATGATCGCGCTGATCTCGTCCTGCGCGGCGGGGATGTCACTCGCCGAGATGGTGCTCACGAGGATCTGCCCGATGCGCACGTTGCCGCTGAGGCGATTCTGCGCCGTGGTGTATGGCATGAGGATCACGTCGTCCTGATCGGAACCGGTGGCGTTCTGTCCCTTGGCGGCGAGCACGCCACTGACTGTGAACGGCACGTGACCGATCTGGATCTGCGCGCCCACCGCATCGACGCCGGGAAACAGGTTGTTCGCCACGGTGGCGCCGAGCACGGCTGTCTTTCGCGCGGCCTTTACTTCCGCCTCCGTGAAGGGAATGCCGGAGGTGGTTGCCCAGTCGCGAATGGTGAAGTAGTCGGGCGATACGCCGTTGATGGATGTTCGCCAGTTTCCCGCCGGCCCGATGACCACGAGTCGAGTCGTCACGGCGGGCGAGACACCCGCCAGCGTCGTGCCCTCTGCCTTGAGCTTTTCCGCGTCCGTGATGGAGAGCCGGTTGAAGGTTCCCGCACCCTGGCTCACGCCACCCTGCGCGGAAGATCCGGGCGAAACCACGATGAGGTTGGTGCCGAGGCTGCTGATCGACGCCTCGATCTGCGCTTGCGCGCCCTGCCCGACGGCGACCATCACGATCACCGCGCCGACACCGATGACGATGCCGAGCATCGTGAGGAGTGTCCGCATCTTGTTCTTGAGGATGCTCTGCCAGGCAAGCTTGAGAAGGGTCTTCTGCTTCATGCCGCTACCGTTTCTTTGGCGGGATCGGCTTCTGCCGCGGGATCGTCTGCGCCCAGCGTCTTCAAGTCTTCCGCCGCGTTGCGCCGGTCTTCCACCGGATGATCGTGGAGGATCCGGCCGTCGCGTACTTCGACGATGCGCTTGGCGTATTTGGCGACGTCGGGCTCGTGGGTCACGATGAGGATCGTGATCCCCTGGTCGTTGAGCGCCTGAAAGAGCGCCATCACCTCCACCGTCATGTGGCTGTCGAGGTTGCCGGTGGGTTCGTCGGCGAGCAGGATGGTCGGCTGGGTGACGAGCGCGCGGGCGATGGCGACGCGCTGCTGCTGCCCGCCCGACAGCTGATT